>JBBQQS010000166.1:0-9940 GCA_038215525.1 Bryobacterales bacterium | reverse complement strand
AAATGAGAAACGATGACAATTACACTCATGAGAAGTAAAGATGGGTCGCCGTGGGAGAAGTACGCTGAGTTCGAACATCACGACAAGCAGAAGTGGCCTACCGACTTACCTGCAGACATTGCGAAGTTGATTGCCGATGGACTAGAAGATCCTGTATTTATCACGAATATGGAAAAGCATTCCCAAGACGGCTATCGATACCGGATATCGTCGTGCTGACCTGATTCTGGCGAAGGGGAAAAGAGAAACAGGACCATCCACGCGCATCCACGAAGAAAACGGGCCATCCACGGGGTGGTACATTTCCGTCGTAAACTCCTGCCGACTGCCTCTTGCAAAAAACCACGAAAGCAGCCAGAAAGTGACTGGCTTTATCGCCCATCGGTCAATAGAAGCCCTTCAAAAAAAAAATGAGGCTGGGGGTTTGGTGATGACGGGTCAACCCAGACCGCTTGCCCCCGGCTGCCTCCCAGCTACCGCGTTCGCGATGGCATTTTTTATTCCCATTGCTTTGAACCGTTTACGTCGCTATGTGTTGAGGAAATAGCCCATTTCGCACGGTTTCGCTGTAGCGCACCGATTACAATGAACACAGAGGTATTTATGTGCATTGAATGTCAGATTCTAGCGGCCGAAGATAACCGTACCAGGCTAAAAGTGATCGAAGCTGAGACGAATTCGCTCAAATATAAAACGTCAGCCGCGTTTCAAGTAGAAGATGAGGCGAAGCTAGCCAGAGAGAAGGCTCTAGCTGAATTCGTTCGCCATAAGCAGACCGCTCACGGCGCCCTTATTTGACAACAGACAGGGACAGACATGTTCCTACCCCGATCTCGGGAAACCGCCTCTTGCCGTCGCGCTAAGCTTATTCGAATCTATAGGGAAAAAGGATGTTCCCCTGAGGTGTTGCGATGTTTCTGAAGCTATAAAGAGTTCATCATCGCGGGACGATAACCTCCTGTGAAAGTGTGAAAGCAGTCTATTGTGGTTTATTCTTGTTTTGTGCGACGGCCCTGACGCAGGATCGGCAAAGAGTCTTTGTAACGGACAGCAATTCCGGGGAGTCTAGCGGAGGTTTTGCGTCTTTAAAAGATGGTGGAGGTGGTAGCTTTTCGGGAGGTGCTAGGCCTCAAACGGTCGAGATCATGAAGACATTTCCTGACCGCTGCCCTGCCGTACAGGTTACCAACGACCGGTCCAAATCGAATTTTATTGTGGTACTGGATCACGAGGGCGGCAAGGGATACGTTCGCAAGGATACCAAAATCGCAGTGTTTGAAAAGACTGGCGATATGATCATCGCGAAATCAACACGCAGTCTTGGCGTCGCTGTGAAGGACGCCGGCCAAGCGATTGTCTCGAAAAAACTTCAAACCTCTGCTGATAAGGCCATCGTTGAACAAGGCTTGCTCGTGATCGAGAAACCCATGGCTACGCCCGCGGCGGTTCCAATGGGCAGAAAAGAAATCTGGTGCGGAGTCCTTCCCGCTAACCGCTAGGTCAAGGCCGGCAGATTCCCCCCAAGTAGCTTCTCCCTCGTTGGCGAATGCAACGCAGACGCAAGCGCCGGTCGCAGCCACCATCAAGATCACCTCCGAACCAGCAGGCGCTGACGTCGAGATTGACGGTCAGTTCTTCGGCAGCGCGGGGTCAACCGCGCGCCTCGGCCCTGGAACCTACCTCATTACGGTCAACAAACGCGGTTACTCGCCTTGGCAACGCCGACTGACCGTGAAGCCAGGGGATGATCGAACACTCCATGCCGATCTTGAGAAAAGCTCTGTGCAAAATGTGAACGCCCCAGCCACCGGAGCACCGCGCCCGCAGGTTCGGGTTCCCAATAAAGTCGCTCCAAAGAGCGCTGTCGTGCATGGCCAGGGCAAGTAAATCACAATCGAGGAACTCGGCCCGTTAGCCTTAACGATCCTTCACCGGCCTGATTTTAGACCCGGTTTTTCACTTAGTAAGGTTCGTCTTGGCACGAACGCGCGCGGTAGCGACACCAACTAAACCCTACCGTCGGGCTCCGCGGACTTTGCCCTCGGCAAGACCAGCTTGCGCTTCTCCAGGTCCGGACTCGGGCGGTAATACACCGCCGTGTGCCCCACCATCGACACTTGGATCGCCCCGGTCTGCGCGCAAATCTGCGTCGAAAGCTCTTTGCGCTCGTCCTGCAAATTGGCGAAGCGGAGCTTCAAGAGCTCGTGGTTCGCCAGCGCCAAATCGAGGCTGTGGAAGAAGTTAGGGGTAAGCCCTTGTTTGCGTACCTGCCTCAGGGTCTTGGCCTCACGAAGTGGCGACGCGAGCACGTTGCTAGCGAGGACCGTCCAGTGCTACAAATGGGACGCATGGAGAAGACCATTCGCCGGTACGACAGCTTTAAAGACGTGAAGACCGAAGAGTATCGCTATTGGCAGAGCCGTCCCGTGCATGAACGATTGGCTGCGGTTACGGAACTTACCGAAATGGGTTACCGCATGAAGGGCTTGGGGACGGATGCATTCCGATTACGAAGAACTCTTGTCCGTGTTGAACCAGCACCTCGTTGAGTACCTGGTGGTTGGAGCCTATGCGGTGGCGATTCATGCACAGCCGCGCGCCACGAAGGATCTCGACATCCTGGTAAAAGCCGAGGCCGGAAACGCCCAGGCGGTTTTCGCGGCGCTGGCTGAATTTGGTGCGCCACTCCTCGGTATGACGTGGGCGGATTTCGCGGAGGATGGTCCATTTTTCCGCATGGGGCATCCTCCGGTTGGCGTGGATATCCTGACGGCTATACCCGGCGTTGCTTTCGAGGCAGCGTGGGCTCGCCGGGTGGAGGCTGTAGTTAACCCGGCCACCGGTTTGAAAGCGAATTTCATTTCTCGCGATGATCTCATTGCCTCGAAACTAGCGTCGGGCCGGTTACAGGATCTGGCCGATGTGGAAGCGATCCGGGCGGCAATGAAGTCATCGTAGGATCCGTCGCTTGTGGTAGCGGATATCGGAGCGTTTACACCCTACCGTCGGGCTCCGCGGACTTCGCCCTCGGCAACACCAGCTTGCGCTTCTCGGGGTCCGGACTCGGACGGTAATACACCGCCGTGTGCCCCACCATCGACACCTGGATCGCCCCGGTCTGCGCGCAAATCTGCGTCGAAAGCTCTTTGCGCTCGTCCTGCAAATTGGCGAAGCGGAGCTTCAAGAGCTCGTGATTCGTCAGCGCCAAATCGAGGCTGTGGAAGAAGTTGGGGGTGAGCCCCTGTTTGCCGAGTTGCATCGTCGGCGGAAGGCTGTGGGCGAGCCCGCGGAGGAACTTGCGTTGCGGATTGGTTAAAGGGCCGGGCATGGATCCCTCATATGGTCGCACGCGCGATACAGTAATGGTTACTGTATGGCTAAACTCCGTGATCAACTTCGTGGCGTCTTTGGTTTCCCCATCACGCCGTTTCGCTCAAGCGACCTGGCGGTGGACTACGCCGCGCTCGAGAAGAATGTCGCCTTAATGAGCGAGCATCCCTTCTGCGCCATGGTGGCCGCCGGTGGCACCGGCGAGCTCTATTCGCTCTCTGTTCAAGAAGCGATCGAGGTGGTCCGCGTGGCCAAGTCGGCTACCAAGATGCCCGTGGTGGGCGGCGTCGGCTTGAGCGCCAGCATCGCTTGCGAGATGGCCCGCGGCATGGAGAAAGCCGGCGCCGACGCGCTGCTGGTGCTGCCGCCTTCCTACATCAATGCGCCCGTCAACGGCCTCTTCGATTACTACGCCGAGATCGGCCGCGCAACGGGACTGCCGCTGAGCATCTATTCTCGCGATTGGGCCGTCTTCTCGCCCGATATGGTGGCCCGGTTGGCCGAAAAGGTGCCGACGCTCGAGATTTGGAAAGACGGCCAAGGCAACGCGCGCACCTATCAGCGCATCATGGCCAAACTGGGCGATCGTCTCGCCTGGGTAGGCGGCCTAGGCGACGATTGCCTGCCGACTTATCTCGCCTGCGGCGTGCAGGCCTTCACGTCCAGTATCTCGAACACCTCGCCGAAGCTGGCCCTCGAGTTGGCCGAAGTGGGCGGACTCACCACCGGCCAGCCCGCCGACTTCGCCAAGCTCACGCCCCTGATGAATCGCTTCGTGCACCCCATCTACGCGGCGCGCGAGCATGTCAAAGGCTACGAGGTCTCCGTCATGAAGTACGCCATGGACCTCAACAAGAACGGCACCACCGGCGGCCCCGTGCGGCCGCCGCTCGAAAACATCCGGCCCGAGCATAAGGCCGCGGTCGAAGCCATCGTCGCCGACTATCACGCGGCCGGCTACTAGCGGGTACTAGATGTCCCGCACGCAGCGGAACGAGATATTGGTCGTCGCGCTATCGGCCGTATTCTTGGTCCGCGCCGCCACCCGGTAGCGATTGCAATAGCTGGGGTGGCACAAGTAGCTGCCGCCCTTCATCACCCGCTCCGCCCCAGACGGCGGACCCACCGGATTCAGCCGCGTCGCCGTCTCATGCCAAGTGGGATGGAACCAGTCCGCGCACCACTCCCAGGCATTGCCCGTTGCACTCAAAAGCCCGTAGCCATTGGGCAGGAACGCGTCGACGGGCCCGGGCGCAGTGAAGCCGTCCTCGCCTAGATCTACATCGGGGAACGTGCCCTGCCAAATGTTGCAACGATGCTGGCCGTCCGGCATCAGTTCGTCGCCCCAAGGGAAACGCTTCTGCTCCAGCCCGCCGCGCGCCGCATACTCCCACTCCGCTTCGGTCGGCAAACGCTTGCCAGCCCACTGCGCATAGGCCCGCGCGTCATTCCAGGAAACATGCGTCACCGGATGATGGGGCCTGGCGCTCACCGCGCTATCGGGACCCTCGGGATGCGCCCAATCGGCGCCATTCACCTTGCACCACCAGTAGTGCCCGGGCACCGTCTGGTCCACGATCTCTTTCGCCACGTGCAGGTGAAAGACGAAGCTCCAGCCCAAGCGCTCACTATCCGTGCGATAGCCCGTGTGCTTGGTAAATTCGACAAACTGCTCATTGGTCACCGGCGTGGTATCGACATAGAACGGCGTCAACTCCACCTCGCGCACCGGACCCTCGCCATCGGCCGCATAACCGTCCTTGTCGGCCGTCCCCATCTGGAAACGACCGCCATCCAGCCGAATCATCCCACTCGTCGACCCGTTCCGCACGCGCTTCCGCTCCTCGGCCATCCGCTCGGAAAGCGCAAGTTGTTCGGCCCGCTCCCGGCTCGGCACACAGCACGGTTGGATGACGCCGAACGGGTTCATGCCGGCGGCGCCTCCGCGTTCGTAATCTCGGCCTTGGCGCGCAACCGGTCGAGATAATCGCCCAAGGCCTTATCGCGCTTCTCCTTCAGGATCTCCTGCTCCAGGTGACTCTTCACCTCGTCGAAAGGGATGGGTCCCTCTTCGCGCAACTCGTGCAGCAGGGCGATGTGATAGCCAAACTGCGACCGGAAAATCTGGCTCCGCGTACCAGGCTTTAGCGCAAAGATAATGTTGTCGAACTCCTCCACCATCTCGCCCATCGGGAACCAGCCCAAGCTGCCGCCATTGCCGGCACAGGACGAATGCTGGTCCGCCACTTCGGCAAAGGGCGTGCCGGCGTCGAGTTGCTTCTCGGCACCTTGGATAACGGCCAACGCCTCGTCGCTCGATTCTTCTGCGCCTTCTTCCCCCCGCCGAACATTGCGCACAATATGCGAAGCGTGCGCCATGGCCGGCCTCAGCATCGCGTCACGGTTCTTCTTATAGCGCTCGACGAGGTCCTTGTGGCGGGGCGCGGAGACCTTGGCATTCAGTTTGGCGATCACACGGTCGACCCGCAGGCGGATCTCCACTTCCTTGCGCAGCGCATCGCGATCGGCCCCAGCCCGCGTCACGCCGGGCTCGCAATTCTCCGGGCCCCCAGGCGGCGGCAGCACGGCGGTCATCGCTTCTTCGATCTCAGCCTCGGCCAGAGGTTCGGGGTCGGCTTGCGCCGTCTGCCGCAGGAGAGTCCGCTCAATGACGTTCTCCTTCGACCAATCCCACAACTGCATTTCGGCGGCCACCGGATCCATCCCGGTCACCGCTTCCAGATACCGCGGCCGAATCGCCGCCGCCTCCTCACGAATCGCCGCGTCATCCACAAACTCGCCATTAATCAGTAGGCCCATAGGTTCGTCTCCAGTCTATCGCTTAGGGATGGCCTTGCGACCGCCTGAAGGCTGCGATACAGTATCCAGATCTTCGGCACCACCTCAACGGGGGAGGGCCATACTTTGTCGGACTGGAGCCAATGCATGATTCCTTCATTCTTTGCGCGGCTTGGGTTGCCGCGCTTGATCAAGACGCTGCTGCTGGGCGGTGGTGCCCTCGGCATCGCTGCCGCGCAAGAGCGCGCCGGAGGTGAGGCCAATCTCGTCCTCCCGGACCTCGATATGGCCCTCTTCTTCGGCGATACTGGCGGCCGCACCTTGCTGCTGCTCGGCTGCATCGTCGGCGTGCTCGGCCTCGTCTTCGGCCTGGTGATCTATCGCCAGCTCAAGAATCTGCCGGTGCACCAGAGCATGCTCGAAGTCTCCGAACTCATCTATGCCACCTGTCGCACTTACCTGGAAACTCAGGGTAAGTTCCTGATGATCCTTGAAAGTTTTATTGCCATCGTGATTATCTTCTACTTCGGTTTCCTCCTTAAAATGGAAGCCTTCAAAGTGGGCATCATTTTACTCTTCTCGGTAGTGGGAATTCTAGGTAGTTATGGCGTGGCCTGGTTCGGCATCCGGGTAAATACCTTCGCCAACTCCCGCTGCGCCTTTGCCGCGCTTACCGGCAAGGCCTTCCCTTGTTACGCCATTCCGCTCAAGGCCGGCATGAGTATCGGCATGATGCTGATTTCGGTGGAACTGCTGCTGATGCTCTTCATCCTGCTGGCGGTGCCGGGCGACTATGCCGGGTCCTGCTTCATTGGCTTTGCCATCGGCGAAAGCCTCGGTGCCGCGGCCCTGCGCGTGGCCGGCGGTATCTTTACCAAGATCGCCGACATCGGCGCCGACATGATGAAGATCGTCTTCAAGATTAAGGAAGACGATGCCCGCAACCCCGGCGTGATTGCCGATTGCGTCGGCGACAATGCCGGTGACTCGGTGGGCCCCTCCGCCGACGGCTTTGAAACCTATGGCGTCACCGGCGTTGCGCTCATTAGCTTTATCCTCCTCGCCGTGCGCGAACCGCTGGTGCAAGTCCAGTTACTCGTGTGGATCTTCATGATGCGCGTGATGATGGTGCTCGCCTCCGCCGCCAGTTACTTCATTAACGAGGCCATGGCGAAGGCCAAATACGCGAACGCCGAGAAAATGAATTTCGAGCACCCGCTTACTTCGCTCGTCTTTATTACTTCCGGAGTTTCCGTAACCCTCACGTATATCCTTTCTTACTTAATGATCCCGAACATCGGCGCTGACCCATCGCTTTGGTGGAAGCTCTCCACCGTCATCACCTGCGGTACGCTGGCCGGGGCGATCATCCCGGAGATGGTGAAGGCCTTCACCTCGATGCACTCCCGCCACGTCCGCGAAGTGGTTACTTCCTCGCGCGAAGGCGGCGCGTCGCTTAATATTCTCTCTGGCTTGGTGGCCGGTAACTTCTCGGCCTTCTGGTTGGGCATGGCCATGCTGCTCCTGATGAGCGTCGCCTACGGCGTTTCGACGCTTGGCCTCGAACAGCTGATGATCGCCCCCGCCATCTTCGCCTTCGGCCTGGTCGCTTTCGGCTTCCTCGGCATGGGCCCGGTGACGATCGCCGTCGATAGCTACGGCCCGGTCACCGATAACGCCCAGTCCGTCTACGAGCTCTCCACCATCGAGCAGATCGACGGCATCGCCGCCGAAATCAAAAAGGACTTCGGCTTCGATCCGTACTTCGAACGCGCCAAAGAAAACCTCGAAGAAAACGACGGCGCCGGCAATACTTTCAAGGCCACGGCCAAGCCGGTGTTGATCGGCACCGCGGTGGTCGGCGCCACCACCATGATCTTCTCCATCGTCGTCAGCCTTACGGCCAAGCTCACCCAGAACATCGAAAAGCTCTCGATCCTGCATCCGCCCTTCCTGCTGGGCTTAATCGCCGGCGGCGCCGTGATCTACTGGTTCACCGGCGCTTCCATGCAAGCCGTCACCACCGGTGCCTACCGCGCTGTCGAATTCATCAAGGCCAACATCAAGCTCGAAGGACTCACCAAAGCCTCCGTCGAAGACTCGAAGAAAGTGGTGGCTATCTGCACCCAATACGCGCAGAAGGGCATGTTCAATATCTTCCTCACCGTCTTCTTCGCCACCCTGGCTTTCGCCTTCGTCGAGCCCTTCTTCTTCATCGGCTACCTGATTTCCATCGCCCTCTTCGGCCTTTATCAAGCCATCTTTATGGCCAACGCCGGCGGCGCTTGGGACAACGCCAAGAAGATCGTGGAGACCGAACTGAAACAGAAGGGCACGCCGTTGCACGATGCCACCGTGGTCGGCGATACCGTCGGCGACCCCTTCAAGGACACCTGCTCCGTGGCCCTGAACCCGATCATCAAATTCACCACGCTCTTCGGTCTCCTCGCCGTCGAACTCGCCGTCTCGTTCACCAAGGAACAGGGCCCGGGCCTCACCAACGCCCTCGCCGCGGTCTTCCTACTGGTAGCGCTCTTCTTCGTCTACCGCAGCTTCTACGGCATGCGGATCGAGAAGTAGAAGCCGGTCTTTGTGAGGACGGGCCCCCTGGCCCGTCCTCACTAACTCCCACAACCCCCTCCGCCACACCCGCCGCCGTCCCCACCACCGTCGCCGCATCCGGCATCGCCGCTATCCCCGCAACTGCAGTCGCTGCCGCAACTGGACGACTCCCATCCGCCCACGTCCGACCCCTCCGCCTTCTTCCTCTTGGGGCCGCTCATGCGGGCCATCAGCCAGGCGATGCCGCCCAGGATCAGCAGCACACCCAACGCCAGGCCTCCGGCCCCGAGGCCTTTGCCCTTGCCCTCCGCCGCCAGCAGTGGCAGCGCCCAGATGGCCAGCATAGGTGCCAGGGCTTGCGTACCGCCCAGCGAGAACCGCCGCACCATCCAGTAGTCCTTCGTGTCCAGCCGCCGGAAGCGCTGGCGGGGATCGAAGCGGGTCGCGCTGGCTGGCCATAGATCCTCGGGCGGCGCGCCCAGAAATTCCTGCGTGTAGAAGTCCTTGGTGCGCTCGTACCAATCTTCGAACTTGGTATCCTCCGCCGCGCCGCCTTCGGTGGGGCCATGGTGGAGCGGTTTGCTCAGTAGCGGCACCAGCCTCTCCCAGTAGCTCCGCGTGTAGACCAGATGGAGGTGCCACACTTGGTCCACCGCGTCGGACGGCGTCACCGGCCCCGGGGAGACCGTCGCCAGGTAGACGAACTTCTTATACTCGGCGATGGCCCGTTCGCCGAAATGGTGCGGCCAGCCATTCTCCTGGCACAGCCGATCGAGAAACGTCAGCCTACCGCCAGTTTGCGCAAGGGGGAAGCGCACTAGAGCTTCGTAGAGAATCGGACTTTGCATCCTTTAGGTTTCCTTTCGCCTCCATTAAAAACCCGTCGCCATGTTTCCGCGAGTGTCTCCAGATTTGTGGAACACTATTTCCATGAAACTGGATTTGCTGGCGTTGACCTTCCAAAGCCACCTCCGCGCCTACGCCTTCACCCCCGCGCTCGCCGACATGGCCGCGGACCTGCAGCAGCGGCTCGCTGTCCACCGCACCCAGCGCGTGGACGCCCACGACCATACCCGGCTCAAAGCCCTAGCCCTGTTGGCCGAATACCTCGATGCCTTCGGCCGCGCTTCCGAAGCGGCCATCCTGCTGCGGCCCACCGCCCAGGAGTTGATCGCAGCCCTGCCCCAATGGCCCGCCGAACTCGCCGACCCCACCCGCCGCCTCATACGGCAACGCGTCTGGTGCTGCG
>JBBQQS010000165.1:0-9967 GCA_038215525.1 Bryobacterales bacterium | reverse complement strand
GGGCTACCGCAAAGCGCCCTGCGCCATTGAACTCCTGCACGGCTCGAGCCCGCAGCAGCAAATGTAGCGCCGCGTCCGGCACCCGCGCATCGGGCTCTCTCGCATGAATCGCTTTCAGCTTGGCCACGCGCTCTCCCCAAGTGACTTTTTCCGGGTCATACGGGCTCTCCCCCAGCCGCAGCGTCACCTCCTGACGCAACTTGGCGATTGCACTGGTCGTGTCCTGTCGGCGGATCAGCGTGGCCGAAGCCAACAGCGCACGGTCGGCCGCATCGTTGATCAGCGAAAACAGGTCGCGCAGATGGCCCCCAGAGGCCACGATCAACCGGTCCAACTGGCCGGGCTCGAAGCACTCCAGATTGATTCGCCGCGCCAGCAAAGCCCGCAAAGCGTTGCGTCCCGCGTCCGGTTGGTTGTCCTCTGTATAAACGGGCGTATCCAAAATCGTGCGGACCAGAAACGGCAGCGACACGCCCTGCGCTGACCATTCCAAATCCACTGGAATTGTAAAGATGAGGTGCGTGCGCAAGTCCGAAAAGACCGCTGACTCCTTCACGAAAAACTTCTTCGGAATCCCCGAGTCCACCAGCTTCTCGAAGTCCTCGCCCAGGAAAAGCCACTCCTGACCGCAGCGTTCCTTCAACTCCGTGCCGCACACATCGAAAAAATCATTGGCCAGTTGAATCAAGTCCGACAGACGAGCGAAGCGCCGCTCGACGAGTTGCTTCTCGCGTTGCGAAGCGAACTTCACCTCGCCCTTCAAACGGCCAAAGAGCCCCAGCACCTTGCCCCACACCGAATCGCCGTCTATGCCCGCGCCCGCTTCAACAGAGGCATTGATCTCCCGCTTGGATGTGTTGGTAATCTTCTCCTCCGCGAACCAATCCAGTACACTCTGCGCCAAACGATCCGGCGGCGTCCAGGCCAAGCCGCCCAGCGACACTGGCTTCGCGATCTCCTCCGCTAAGCGCAACATCATCAGGATCAACACGTCAAAGGGTTGGGCGCTGGACGGGTGCATCTCCTCACGGGCACTAAACCGAATCACGCGGAACCGGGTCTTCACTTTGTCCGCGAGCCTGCTGAGTTCCGTGCTCTTACCGCAGCCGCTATGCCCGGCCAGAAAGTGGCGAAAGTGCCGGCCGCCAAAGCTTCGTCCCAGATCCAACTCCAGCCGGGCGACATTGTCTTCGCCCCGCACCTCGTTCAGGCCCTCGTAGTAAAAAGCCTTCAGGCTTTCGGCGTCGGATAACGCCCCAACTTGAAGGGTTTCGTAGAAGCGGTCGAGAGTCAGCATGCCTGCCATCCTTCTCAATGTAGCGGCTTACCGATAGGCAAACAAGTTTAAGCCACCGAAATCCCGTTCACACGCCATCGAAATCTCCCAAGCCGCACACACGAAACCACTTACCCCGAAAACCCGCTCAAGAATTACCCCCAACCCCGGTATACTGAAAGTGGCTCCCCTCCAAGTAGGGCGGGCTTCGGCCCGCTCGGAGCTTTAGCTCCGCCTGAGACAAGTCCCCCTTCCGCACGACCCAATAGAATCAACAACTCCCGGGTTCGTTTCGTCAACTAGCGTCGCCGCTCCGCCCGGTGTAGCCGCTCCAGCTCCGCTAGCACATCCTCGGGCATGGTCTCCATTTCGAGGTCCTCGAGTTCGTTGTCCTCGCCGGGCTCGACCTCCAGCTTCGTCTGGATCGCGTGCAGCATCTTGATCACCCGGGTCAGTTCATGCTCCGTCAGCAACCCGATCTGCAAGTCGAGATCCGCCCGCCGTTCGGCCTCGTCGCTTTGCCGGTTCTGGGTGATCATCACCAGGGCCGAAAGAAAGATCGCTTCGAGCGAGACGATCATCGTCAGCAGCCCATACGGAAACGGGTCGAAAGCCATGCGGCCGGTATTCACCAGCACCCAAAGCACAAACCAGCCAATGTGCAGGTAGACGAAGGGCATACTGCCGGCGAAGGCCGTCACCGTGTCGGCGATCCGGTTCTGGATGCCGCGCTCCTGGGCCTGCTTCGCGCGTAGCTCGACAATGGTGCGGATATTCCGCTCCAGCACCTTCGAAAGGCCGGGCGGCGGTCCGGGTGGGTTGGGGTCCATGGCTCTTACTGTAACGTTATGTGGCGACGCCGCGAATCTTTTTGGCCCGCGTGGGGTTCAGATAAAATGGAGAATGAAATGTCGAGACGAATTACAATTTCGCTGGCCTTCCTCGGCTGTGCCTTTGCCGCTTCCGATCCCTTCTCGAAGAAGCTATCGCATAACCTCCAAATCGCCCACGCGCTAAACCGGCTTTCCTTCGGCGCCCGGCCCGGCGACGCCGAAGCGGTAAAAAAATTAGGGCTCAAGAAATGGATTCACCGGCAGTTACACCCCGGCACCCTCGCCGAAAACCCGCAACTCGAAGAAAAGCTAGCGAGCCTCAAAACCATTAATCTTTCCGCCTCAGAAATGGCCGCCGCCTATCCTCCGCCGCAAGTCATCAAAGCCATGGCCGAAGGCAAACTGGCGCTGCCCGATGAGCCCGACCAGCGCGAGCACGTTGCGGCCCTCGTTACCCTGTACAAGCGCCGCCAGAATGGCTCAAACGAAAAACTAACCCCGGCCCAACGCAAGAGCCTCCTGCTCAATCCGCCACCCGGGCAAACCGTCGCCGGCGAATTAGTCGAAGCCAAACTTTATCGTGCCACTTACTCCGAACGGCAGTTACAAGAAGTTCTGGCGGACTTCTGGTTCAACCACTTCAATGTCTACGTCGACAAAGGGGCTGACCGTTACTTAACGACCTCCTACGAGCGTGACGCCATTCGGCCCCACGTGCTGGGTAAGTTCCGCGACTTACTCCACGCCACCGCCACCCATCCGGCCATGCTCTTTTATCTCGATAACTGGCAGTCGACCATCGTGGCCAAAGGCAAGGCCAAGGGTCTCAATGAAAACTACGCCCGCGAACTGATGGAGTTACACACCCTCGGCGTAGACGGCGGCTACACCCAGCAGGACGTCGTCGAAGTGGCCCGCTGCTTCACCGGCTGGACCATCCGCCCGGCAAGCGGCACCCGCGGCCGCGCCGGCCTCTACGGCGGCGAATTCTTTTACAACCCTCGCCTGCACGACAACGGCGAGAAGACCGTCCTCGGCGTCAGGATCCCGGCCGGCGGCGGCCAAAAGGACGGCGAGCAGGTACTCGATATCCTGGTTCACCATCCTTCCACCGCAAGCTTCCTGGCCCGCAAATTAGCCACCCGTTTCGTCGCCGACGATCCGCCGGCCGCACTCGTCGAGCGGATGGCGAGTAAGTTCCGCGGCACCGACGGCGACCTTACCAAGGTGATGGCCTTGATGTTTGAGAGCAAGGAATTCTGGAGCGAAGGCGCTTACCAGAGTAAGATGAAATCGCCCCTCGAGTTAGTCGTCAGTGCCGTGCGCGCCACCGGAGCGGACCTCGAACGGCCGCTCGCCCTGGCCAACTTACTCAAAACCATGGGGCAGCCGCTCTACCGCAAGCAGGAACCCACCGGTTACTCAAACAACGGCGAGGACTGGACTAACTCCGCCAGCTTACTCGCCCGCATGAACTTTGCCGTCGCCCTGGAAGAGAACAAAGCGCCCGGCGTGCGCACCGCTAAGTCCGCCGCCGTCAACCTGCGGGCCCCTGAGTTTCAGAAGCGATAAGGAGCACTAGCCATGAACCGTCGAATATTCGTCAAAACTTCCGGCTTGGCCCTCTTCGGCACCGGCGCCATCCCCGGTTGGCTCGCCCGCGCCGCCGAAGGGCAGAAGACGCGTAAGAAGGTGTTAGTCACCATCTTCCAGCGCGGCGCCATGGACGGCTTACACGCCGTCGTTCCTTACGGCGACCCCCGCTACAAACCCCTGCGGCCAACGCTCGCTATCACTGACTCACTCAACCTCGATGGCTTCTTCGGCCTCCACCCGGCCCTGGCTCCTTTGAAGCCCATCTGGGACGCCAAGCAACTGGCCATCATCGAAGCCGTCGGCTCGCCCGACCCCACCCGATCCCACTTCGATGCGCAGGACTACATGGAGAGCGGCACGCCCGGCTTGAAGGCCACCCGCGATGGCTGGCTGAACCGCGCCTTGCCCTCCGATGCCGCCTCACCCGTGCGGGCCGTGGCCGTCGGGCCGGACCTGCCGCGCATGCTCCGCGGCAAGCAGCCGGCCGTCGCCCTAAACTCGGTACGCGAGTTTCAAGTTCGTGACGCCATGGCCGCCCGCGAGTTTGAGTCCAGTTTCGCCAGCAGCAGCATGGCCGACCTCAGCCGCGAAACCTTCGAAGCCGTACGGATCCTGAAGTCCCTCCCCGCCGCCGACAGCAAAGTCACTTACCCGGCTTCGCGGCTCGGCCAAAGCCTCAAAGAGATCGCCCGCTTAATCAAGGCCGACGTCGGCCTCGAGGTGGCCTTCGCCGACATGGGAGGCTGGGATACGCACGTCAACGAAGCTCCTCGCTTAGCCCAGTTACTCGGTGAATTCGGCGGTGCCCTGGCCGCTTTCTGGCAGGACCTGGGCGATCGCCTCGACGACGTCGCCGTCGTCACCATGTCCGAGTTTGGCCGTACCGCCAAGGAGAATGGCAGCCGCGGGACCGACCATGGCCACGCCAACGTCATGTTCGCTTTCGGCGGCGGCATTCAAGGTGGCTGCATCCACGGCAAGTGGCCGGGGCTTGCGCCCGAGAATCTCCACGAGCGGCGAGATCTCGCCGTCACCACGGACTTTCGCACCGTCTTGAGCCCATTGGTTAGCAGTCACTTGGGAAATCATGCGGCGAATGTCTTCCCCGGCTTCACTCCCGAGCCCTTCACCTTGTTCGGGGCCGCAGCCAGTCAGCCGACAAACGGCGCGCGAAGAGAGTAAAATCAGCCAAGAGATGCTGAAGTTTCTGTTGATCATGGCTGGTGCGGTGTGCACGTTGCGGGCGCAGTCCGTCTTCGAGCGCGACGTTCAGCCGCTGCTGCAAAAGTACTGCCTCGCCTGCCACTCGGCGGCCATGCATACGGGTGACATCGACCTCGAACAGTTCCGGGGTGCGGCGAATGTGCTGCGGCATCCCGACGTCTGGCAGAAGGTGGCCGAGCAGTTAAACCTGGGTGAGATGCCGCCCCGGGCCATGCCCCAGCCCACCGCCGCCGAGCGGCTGCGGCTCGTTGAGTGGACCCGCGCCACGCTCAAGCAAGCCGCGCGAGCGCGCGCCGGAGATCCCGGCCCCGTGGTCTTGCGGCGGCTCAACAACGCCGAGTACACCTACACGATTCGCGACCTGACGCGCGTTCCCGATTTGGACCCGGTAAAGGAGTTTCCGGCCGACGGAGCCGCCGGCGAGGGCTTCACGAACACGGGCAACGCACTGGCCATGTCGCCCGCGTTGTTGAACAAGTATCTGGACGCCGCCAAGGATGTAGCTCGTCACGCGGTACTGTTGCCGGACGGTTTGCGCTTCTCTCCTTCCATTTCGCGAAGCGATTGGACAAATCAATCGCTGGCGGAAATCCGGGCGTTCTATGCCCGTTTCACCGAGGCGGGCGGCGCGGAGACCGTGAAGCAGCAGGGTATTGATCTGGACAAGAATCGCGGTGGCGTCTTACCGCTGCGAAAGTATCTGGCCGCCTCGTTGCGGGTACATGCCGACCAGAGCGTGGCCAGCGTCGCCCGGGCCGAGTCGCTCAGCCCGAAGTATCTCGCAGCGCTCGTGCAGTTGCTGTCGGCACCTAAGCCTTCGCCCTTGCTTGACGGTTTGCGGCGGAAGTGGCGGAGTGGCGATGTGGACGGAATGATCAAAGAGATTGAGCCGTGGCAGCAGGCGCTTTGGAAGTTCAGCAGCGTGGGACACATCGGCAAAGTGGATGGCCCGAAGGCCTGGATGGAACCGGTGACACCCGTCGTGGCCAGCCAGGAGTTCCGCGTGAAGCTCGCTGCGCCCGCCTCAGGCAATGAAGTAAAGCTCTATCTCGCCGCCGATGACGCGGGCGATGGCACGGCGGGCGACCGCGTCATCTGGCGCGAGCCGCGCTTAACGATTCCCGGGCGTCCGCCGGTCCGGTTGCGCGATGTCCGTGGGCTGGTGCGGGTGTTGACCGAACAACGGCGGGAGGTGGTGGACGCCACGGCCGCGGCATTGAACGTCGCGGCGGAACTGGAAAATGGCGATGGCGTGCCGGTCGCCGCGAAGCAAGCCTGGTTCGACTATTTGGGATTGACTGGCGGCCTCGCGATTGAAGTGGAGCACTTGACGAGTCAAATCAAGAAAGCCGGCCCGTATGAGTTCATCCAAGGGTGGGGCGGCGGCAAGCTACCTTCGGTCCTGGCCAACACGACCGCCCAGGCAGTGCGCATCCCGGGCCAGATGAAGCCGCATGGCGTGGCCGTGCTGCCGACCTCCACCCACTACGCCGCTGTGGGCTGGCGCAGTCCCGCAGCGTCGACGCTGCGCGTGGAGGCCACCGTGACGCCAGCAAATCCCGAGTGCGGCAACGGCGTGGCGTGGTCACTCGAGTTGCGGCGAGGCGGGACGCGCCAGCGTTTGGCGGAAGGAATTTCGCGCGGCGCCCAGGCCGTCGCCGTGGGGCCGCTTGAGCGCGTGGCCGTGCGCACGGGCGACTACCTCTCGCTGCTGATCGGACCGCGCGAGGGCAACGCCTCTTGCGATTTGACCGATCTGGAGTTCAAGCTGGCGAGCGCTGGCGGGCAGGATTGGTCGCTGACGCGCGATGTGGCCAGTACCGTGCTCGCCGGCAACCCACATGGCGGCATATGGCACTTCTATAGTGAGCCGGTGGCCGGCGTGGGCAGCGGGACCATCATTCCCGCGGGCTCTTTGCTCATGCGCTGGCAAGTGGCGGAGAAGCCGGAGGAGAAGCGTCAGTTGGCGGAGGCGCTCCAGCAGTTACTGAGCGCTCCCGCTCCGGCCGCCAACACGCCCGACGCCGCACTCTACCGGCAACTGACGTCTCTGGCGGGGCCGCTATTTTCGCGCGCCGTGATCCCCGCCGCCACCGACGCGGAATCGCCGTGGGGCTTGGATCCCGCGAAATTCGCCGGCGCCGATCTGCCCGCGCAGGCGCCTTCGTTAATTGAGGTGACGCTGCCGGCCGACCTGGTGGCCGACGCCGAATTCTCCGTCACCGGCGCGCTGGAAGCGAAGTCAGAAGGCACGGTGCAACTGCAAGTGCTGACGGCCAAGCCCGGCGGGCCCGCTGGCTTGCGCCCCAGCGGCACGCTGGTGCGCACGGCGGACGGCACCTGGACGTCCAATAATCAACGCGTCTCCTACGCCATCCCCGTGGTGGCGAACGAAGGCAGCGCCGCCCGCCAGCGCGTGGAAGCGGCGTTCGATGAGTTCCGCCAGATGTTTCCCGCGTCGCTCTGCTACTCGAAGATTGTGCCCGTGGACGAAGTGGTGACGCTCACGCTTTACCATCGCGAGGACCAACATCTGGGGCGGCTGCTGCTGAGCAATGTCGAGCGCGCCGAACTCGATCGTCTGTGGGATCGACTGTGGTTCATCAGCCGCGCGCCTATCGCGCTGGTGGATGTCTTTGAGCAGCTCTGGCAATACGCCACGCAGGATGCCGATCCTTCGAAGTTCGAGCCGTTGCGCCAGCCCATTCAAGAGCGGGCGGCGGCGTTTCGGCGGCAACAGGTTGCCGCTGAGCCCCAACATTTGGCAGCGGTTTTGGAGTTTGCCGGCCGGGCCTATCGGCGGCCGGTGACGAGTGTGGAGAAGGACGAGTTGCGCGCTCTTTATGGCAAACTGCGCACACAGGAGTTACCGCATGAGGAGGCGGTGCGCCTCACCCTGGCCCGGGTGCTGGTGGGTCCGGCGTTTTTGTACCGCACAGAAAGGGCCGCACCGCCGACGGTTCGGCAAGCGCCGGTGAGCGATGCGGAGCTCGCCAGCCGCCTCAGCTATTTCTTATGGTCATCGCAGCCCGACGCGGAGTTGCGACGGGCAGCGGACGCCGGCCAGTTGCGCACGCCAGCGGGGCTAGCCGCGCAAGCCCACCGCATGCTGCGTGACGAGCGGGTGCGCCGGCTGGCCACCGAGTTTGGCGCGTCGTGGCTGCACATTCACGACTTTGACTCGCTGGACGAAAAGAGCGAACGGCACTTTCCCGAATTTCGCTTGTTGCGCGGCGCGATGTATGAGGAGAGCCTGCTCTTCCTCACGGATCTGTTCCGCGGCGATCGCCCGCTGCTCAGCCTGCTCGATGCGGATCATTCGTTCCTCAATGAGCCGCTGGCGAACTACTACGGCATCGCGGGAGTAAAGGGTGAGGCGTGGCGTCGCGTGGAGGGCCTGCGGGCGCACGGGCGCGGCGGCGTGCTGGGCTTGGCCGCCACTCTGGCGAAGCAATCCGGCGCGTCGCGCACCAGCCCCATTCTGAGAGGCAACTGGGTGGCCGAGGTCCTGCTGGGCGATAAGCTGCCGCGTCCGCCCAAAGACGTGCCGCAGTTGCCGGAGGACGAAGCGAACCTGACGCTGACCATGCGTGAACTGACGGAGAAGCATACGAGCGATGCGCGTTGCGCGGCCTGCCATCGCCGCATCGATCCCTACGGCTACGCGCTCGAACAGTTCGACGCCATTGGGCGCCGCCGCAGCCAGGATTTAGGCGGCCGTGCGATCCACACCAAGACGCGGGTGATGGATGGCACGCAAATCGAGGGCCTGGAAGGCTTGCGCCAGTATCTGATGACGCAAGGGCGCGACAAGTTCGTTCGCCAATTCTGCCGCAAGCTCTTGGGCTATGCGCTGGGGCGGGCGGTACAGCTTTCGGACGAACCCTTGCTCGACGTGCTGCAGACGCAACGCAACGTGGGCGGCGTTATTGATCTAATAGTGCAGAGTAAACAGTTTCGCGAGATTCGCGGTCGCGGTTCTATTCCAGAGGAGTAAGCCCCAAGGAGGCAACGATGTTGAGGCACCAGTTTTCCCGCCGCCGGATGTTGCGCGGCTTGGGCGTCACCATGGCTTTGCCATGGATGGAGTCGCTGCCGGTGTGGGGCGATGAACCCATTAAGCAAGCGGCTAGTGAAGCTCCCGTCCGCTTGGCGGTGATGTTCTCCGGCAACGGCTTCCACAGCAAGGAGTGGTGGGCCCGGGGCGAGGGCAAACAGTTGGAACTGGGCCAGGTGCTGGCGCCGCTCCAGGATCATCGCGAAAAGATGCTCTTGATCCGCGGCCTCTTTAACGCCGAAGCGCTCAAGGGCAACATCCATAGTTCGCAGACGGGCAATCTACTTTCGGGCGCACCGCTCGCGTCGGGCGGTGAGATCCGCTCGGGCACCAGCATCGATCAACTGCTGGCGCAGCGCTACGGCGCTTCCACCAAAGTGCCGAGCTTGGTGCTGGGCTGCGAGAAGTCGAACCCGTCGGTGCATAAGAACTACTCGATGCTTTATAGCTCCCACATTTCATGGAGCTCTCCCACCACGCCAACGCCGCTCGAGATCTACCCGGCGCTCGCCTTTGACCGGCTCTTCAAGGACGACGCCAGCAAAGCCGACCGCAGCGTGTTGGATGCCGTGATCTCCGACGTCGGCCGCTTGCGGCGCGACATCAGCACGGGCGACCGGCGCAAGCTCGACGAGTATCTGGAGTCCGTGCGCGACGTGGAGCAACGCATCGCCAATGCCGGTAAGAAAGGACAACTGCAAGGCTGGCGGCCGGCGCTGTCCGGCCCTAATATGGCGCGCCCGGCCGAGGGCATTCCGCAGGACATCGCCGAGCACATGCGCCTGATGGCCGATATTCTGGTGCTGGGCTTCCAGACCGATACCACGCGCATCGCGACGTTGAAGCTCAACAACGACCATAGCTCGCTACGCTTCCCGAATCTTGGCGTCGATTACATGATCCACCATCTGCTTTCGCATTCCGATTCGGCGGATTGGCTGAAGGTGAATCAATTCTTCCTGCAGCAGGTGGCTTATGTGG
>JBBQQS010000164.1:0-10016 GCA_038215525.1 Bryobacterales bacterium | reverse complement strand
CCCCTGCCTTGGGAGCGGCTGGGCAGCCCGGCCTTGTCGGTACTGGGTTTAGGGACGTTGGCCTGGGCGGGTTGGAGTTTCCGGCAGAAGTTGCCGGGTGGGCGCTTGGCTTTGTTTGGGGCCGTGTGGTTTGTGGGGCTGCTGTTGCCGGTGCTGCCTTTGCGAAATCACTTTTCTGACTATTACTTGGCGTCGGCCTCGTTGGGGATGGCTATGATCCTGGGTGTGGGAGCGGTGGAGGCGTGGAAGGCGAATCGGGCTTTGGGAATGGTGGCCGGGGTGCTGCTGGGGCTAATGAGCTTCGTCAGTTGGGAGGTAGGACGCACGACGGTGGGTTGGTACCACTCGCATGCCCAGGCGACGGAGCGGCTGGTGCGCGGCGTGGTCGAAGCGCGGCGGCTGCACCCAAATGACGTGATCCTGGTGGATCAGGTGGATGACGCGTTGTTTTGGGACGGGGTGGCCGATGATCCGTTCCGGCTGTATCTGGTATTTGACGTGTTTCTGACGCCCGGTTCCGAGAAGCGCATTCACCAGGCCTTCGGGGCCGATGACCTGTCGCGTCATGTGTTTTCGCAAGAAGACACGCGGTACGTGCTGGAACATGAGGCGGCGCAGGTGTACCAGGCGGGGGCGGGACCGCTCAAGAATGTGACGCGGGCCTATCACTCGCGGATGGATGCGGAACTGGCCGAGGGTCCGCCGAGGTTTGTCGACGTGGCAAAGCCGGCTTATGCGGAGCTACTGGGCCGAGGGTGGCACCCGGTGGCCAATCGGGCGCGGTGGTGCGAGGGGCTGGCGGAGGTGCGGATGGGGGCACCGCAGGCCAAAGGGCAGTCACTTTACCTGACGGGTTATCTGCCGGGGAGTGTGGTGGCGGGCGGAGCACAGGAGTTGACGGTGACGGCGAACGGGCAAAAATTACCGCCAGTGAGGCTCCCGGAGGGTAATGCTCCCATATCGCTAGAGATTTTTTTGCCGGAATCGCTGATTGGTGCGAAGGAGTTGACCCTCAAGCTCCGGTTTTTACGCGTCTTACAGGAGAGAGGCCGGGATCACGCGCTGATCGTGCGACGGCTTGAGGTTCGCTAAGGGCCAAAATGGCACAGGAGTGGTGGCCGATTTGCCCAATGGTGGCCGAAAACGGCACAGTCAGCGAAACTTTGGCCGGCACTGAAACTTTTTTGGGGATTTGCCGTTCTAATGATCACGGTAAGGCTATCGGAATGGCGAACGTTGCCGATAATCACTGGGTTAGAGATGGGGATGGGGAAAAAAGTGAATCTGAGAGTGGGCTCCACGCGTAAGAGATACATGTCCCCGCATTCTTGGCCATGAAATTGCTAAGAAGTTGTGCTACGATACTTGGTGCCCTGATCCCTAGCAGGCACTAGTCGAAGGTGAGGCGAAGAAAAATCGCCGACCGGAGTGCGAAGTCGGAATTAGATCGGGTCTGGGTGGGATAAAACCACCAGGATGTTTGACAACTAGAGACCGGGAACGGCCGAACGCTCAGAAGAGGATTCTCTCTCACTGTTGGAGCGTTTTCAGATGAGGCTGCACTCAAGAAACCTTAGTCGGTGAGACTGAAATGTTTGCAACTTTTCCCCCAATCCCGCGTCTATACGGTGGACGAGAGAATAAGACACAAAAACAAAACAAAGATAGAGGAGTTAATATCATGACTAAGAGCGAAATCAATAAGTTCCGGGACATCCTCGAGGCCAAGGCGGCCGAGCTGTCCGAAGTAGTGCGCAACCGTGACGGCATCGTCATCGAAAAGAGCCCGGATGCTCTTGACGAAGTGCAGCACGCTGCGGAGCGCGAACTCGCGATCCGGAACCTGGACCGTGAGTCCAAGCTCTTGGCGCAGGTGAGAGGCGGGTTGCGCCGAATCGAAGACGGTGCGTTTGGCGTTTGCCTGCACTGTGAAGAGGACATTTCCCCGAAGCGGCTGAATGCCGTACCGTGGACGCCGTATTGCATCTCCTGCCAGGAGCAGGCCGATCGTAACCAGGAAATGGGCGTTGAGGATCTCGAAGAGATGCTCGTTACGGCTGCCTAGGCCAACTTTCAACGATTTTCCTTCGTTGTACTAACGACCGGCGTCGCCTTGCGCGGCGCCGGTTTTGTTTCTATGGAGCTTACGCGTGGCCGTCGACGCCAACTTGGGCGGAACGGGCTTCCCCGAGTGGGAGCGCCGGATCCGCCGGTTGGGCTTGGTTCCAATACTGGCGAAACAGATTTAACATGGCACCCGCCATGCCGGAGTGGTCAAAAACGACCGCAGTCCATGAAGGGCGGGTAACGACGGGATCCAGCATGGCGAACAGGCCGATCCGTCCGTCGAAAATGGCAAGTTTCATCGGCAGAACCGGCAGCGTGCGGACGTCGGCGCCCTGATCCCGATAACGGGCCATGCGGCGGCTAAGGTCCTCGTCGCCGGCGGGTGCCACCAGAATCTGGCACTGGACGCCACGGGCGCGGGCATGGCCTACCAGTTCGTCATCCAGGGGATCGATAGCGTATGGGGGACCCACAAACTCCACATATTCCTGGGCCACTTCGCTGAGCATGCGACGATAGTGGGCCGCAATCTGCCCGGGGTCGGAGACGATGCGCAGCGGCTCGAGCGTTCCGCGTCCTTCCTGGCCCTCTGAGTAAGCGTCGTGGAGATCATCGACCAAACCGAGCGCGAGCTTCGATTGCTCCTGAAGTTCGCGTTCAAGCATCTGGCTGCGGCGGGCGAGGTAGTGGGAGATGGCCACTTCGGGTTCAATGGCGGAGAAGAGCTTGGTCTTTTCCTGGGTGACCTGAGCGAAGCCCTTTTCGACGAGCGAGTCCAGCACTTCGTAAATCTTCTGACGAGGCACATGGGCGCGGGCGGCGAGTTCGAGGGCCTTGAAGCGCGGATGGCCGACCAGCACAAGATAGGACCGGGCCTCATAGGCATTGAGCCCAATCCGCTGCACCCGCCGCCAGAAGCGCTGATATTCGTGTTCCGATAGTTCTTTCATGATTCACCCAATCCCAATTCCCCGAGCACAGTTGGTGGCATGACGATATCAAACGCGGGCGCATATTTCAATTGGGTATCAGGAATGTTGAGGGGAAAGCTATTGCATCAACCCGTAATACTGTGTTTTTTGGGGATAACGAGTTGGGGGCAGATGCGACTTTTGCAGCTAAGTTTATTTCTTTCTATCACTTACCTGGAAAACCGGGGATGCGCGTGGATGCCCCCGATCGAGGATAACTGGTTTAAATTGAACGACATGTGAATCAAGTAACACCTTAGTAGCACCTTAGCGCGTGCCGGCGAGCAGGGATGGGCCGCCGCTAGCGGGATTCGACGAGTTGGCTTTCGAGGCCATCGAGTTCGCGGACCGTAACGATGATCCGTTTGCGGGCCGCGACAACGGAGCCGGGCATCGGAAATTGGACGGAGAACTGGCGGTCAACCGTGGAATGCGCGGCGACCTTGTCGCGGACCTTCAGGTTGGGGTTGAAGCGTGGCCCGAACGCCGGATAGCCAGCAAAAACGCGGTCGGCGTCCACTTCGGCGATGGTCATGCCTTCGGTCCTTTGACCCTTGGCATCTTCGATCTCCACCTTGATATCGCCGACGATGTAAGTGGAACCGGCGGTATTCTCGAAGCGGCAATCGGCCACCACGATGGTGGCTTCGTCGACGGCGTTTAGGGTCCTCACCTTGATCACGCGGCCCTTGAGCTCCATGTGGGCGTCCCATTGAAGGTAGAACGCGCCGCCTAGCAGCAAGCCGACCACGGCCAAGCCCGCGAGGATGGTGAACGGTTTCGGCATGCGCGCGTTAGCTCGCCCCGAGCATGCTCTTGAGCGTATTGAGGCAGGAGTGCGAGTGCTCGAAGAGTTGCGGCCCGAAGATGTGGGTTTCGAGGCCCACTTGGCCGGTGTAGCCGTCTTTGTCGAGGGCGGCGAAGATCTGCTTCCAGTCGAGCTTTTCGGGATAGTCGAGCAGCGTCTTGCCCTTGATTTGCACATTGCCGACGCGCTTCCTGGGCAATTTCTGATAGCCGGCAGGAAAGGGCTGTTCATTCAAGCCCATACCGTTCATGGCGTCCCAGTTGATGCCCACGTACTTCGAAGGCACCAGCTTCAGTTGCTCGGCAATCTCTTCGCAGCTCACGCTGTTGCAGGAGTTTTCGTTTTCAAGCAGGAGGTGAACGCGCTCGGCCTCGGCGATCTTGGCCATTTCGTTGAGCACTTCGGCGATGCGGGGATAAATCTTCCGCGGCTCGGCGACGCGCATGAAGTTGAAGACGCGAATCTTGTCGACGCCGAGGATTTGGGCCGCGCGAATGGACTTGCGAAGATCCTCAAGGCGGCGGTCAAACAGAACCTGGTCGCGCGCGTCGCGCTTCTGGCGAGCTTCGAGGGTATCGTTCTTGCGTTCCACCACCGTCCCCGGCAAACCGTGCTTGAGCAGCGGCGTGTTGAGAAAGGAAACCTTGAGGCCGGCGCCGGAGAGCATCTTGGCGGACTCTTTCAGGTTCGCCTCGTCCCAGAGGTGATAGCTGGCGCCTTTCACGCCGGGAACGGCGCGAAGCTCCACCCATTTCAAGCCGTGGTCGGTGGCGAACTTGACCGCGGCGGCCTCGGAGGCGGCGCACTCATCGGTGACCGCGCCGACGCGGCCATAGTCGATATGTTGGCGGGCGGCAAAGGCGCCAGGGGAGAAGCCGGCAGCGGCGGAAGAGAGAATCAGGTGGCGGCGAGAGATCATAAGCTTATCGGACAGTTTATCAGGCTCACACTCTCCGGCTTGGGGTCGATACGGATAAGAGATCATGGCCGTCTCCCTACAACCCACCGAGAGCATTGACGGCGAGGCCGCGGAACGGCCGCGCAGCGAGCCACAAAGTCCGCCGAGCGGGGCCGTACGCGACACGGTGCAGCTGATCCGGTTGATGGAAATCGTCGCCGCCGAAGCCATCGCCGTCGACGAAACCGACGCCAGCGAGCACAAGGGGCGTCTGCGGCAACTGGCGAAACGGCAGAACGACCTGGAACCAGCCCTGCAAGCCGAACTGCGCGCGTATCGGGAAGGCGCGGAGAAGAAGGTGGAGCAGTTGCGCCGGGAGTTGGCTAGCACCGCCGACGCCATGCAGGAGTATGTGACGCGCTTTGCGGGGCAGGATCAGAACCAGGAGAAGGCCTTGGTATCGGACCTGGAACGCTTGGCCACGCTGCGTAAGCTAACCAACTTGAGCCAAATCCAAGCCGGGCTGGATATTGTCCGCGAGAGCATCGCCGGCACGGTGGAACAGATCAAGGCGCAGAACCAGGCCATCATCGCCCAACTGCGCGACGAGATCCGCACCTTGCACAAGCGGCTGGATAGCCCGGAGCGCCGGGACGCGAGAGCCGGCAGCCTGGTGAACCGGGCGCCCTTCGAGCGGCGCATCCGCGCCAAAGTAAACGCCCACGAGGTTTTTTCGCTGTATCTGGTGCGCATCACCAATTGGAAGGACATCATCGGCTCGCTGAACCAGGATGAAGCGCAAACGCTGGTGAACAATGTGTCCGACAAACTCGGGAAGATTCTCGGTCCCGATACCTTCACCGGCCGCTGGTATGACGGCTACTTTGTCGCAATCCTGAGTGTCGATAAGCGGGCGGCCATGGAAGGCGCCTCGGACGTGGCGCAGCAGATCGCCGGCATCTACCCCACGGGTCACGTGCCGGTGGCAATCCGCATCCGGGTCGCCGTGGTGGACTACATCGCCGGCCAGGATGCCGACCAGACCTTAAAGCGGCTCGATCAGCTCATTCGGGCATTCGAAGGGTAGCGCCCGGACACACTGGCGCACGCCGCTGTCACCAGAAACAAGTGCAGCACCTCGGTATTGGCCAGATTCCATTCGAGGAAGCCGCTGGTGACCACGCCAAGCCATACGGCGATCGCCCCTTCGAGCACCGCGCGCCCGCCATCACTTGCCAGCCGCGCCGCGCTCCACCAACTCGACACCATCGCCCACAGGAGCCAGCAAAGGCACAAGGCCGTGGGAATGCCGCGATCGGCGGCGTATTGCAGGTAGTTGTTATGGAGATGGCCGTACCAGCCATCGGGCAAGGGGCGCGGAATGTCGGCGGGCACGTAGCGATCGAACTGCTTCTGAATCTGTTCCGGACCCAGCCCAAACCAAGGGTGCGCACGCACCATGGCGAGGCCCGTGCGCCAAGTCACCAGGCGATGTTGGTTCGAGTCCAGTTCGCCATGCGGCCGGACGATCGACACGGCACGATCGCGGATGGGGGGCACGAGCATTAAGGCGCTGAAGAGCAGGGGCAGCGTCCAAATCAGGCGCGGGCGCGTTTTGGCCATCAGGTAGACCAAGCCCACGGCCGTACCGATCCAGTTACCCCGGGTTTCGTTCAGCAGCAGAGCGGCGGCAATCACCCCGAGCGCCGTCCAGAGGCGCTTGCGGTAGTAGGCCGGGGCAAACAGAGACAGGGCCAAGGCGATGGCTAGGAGCATCATCATCTGGCCGCCGAAGGTCTGCCAATGGCTCATGAAGCCGGTGGTGCGCTGGGCGACGTAGTGGCGGTAAAAGTCGACGTGCAGGGATTGCGCTTCGAACCAGCGGCGGCCGAATTGCACGAAGCTCCAGAGTGAGCTCAGCACTCCGGCGGCGAGGACCGAGTGCAAAAGCCGGTGGACATCGGGAAGGCCGCGCAGCGTGGTGGCGAGCAAGGGCAGAATCAGATAGACGAAGAACTTCTTCACTTGCGGAAAGCCGGCGGCGGGCTCAGGGGAGAGCGCTACGGCGACCAGCGTACCGGCGAAGAAGGCGGCGAGCGGCCAGCGATAGGGCCACTGCCAAGGCAGGCGGGCGTAGAAAGTGGCCACGATGGCCAGGCCCATCAGAATCTGGGCGACGGCAATGGAGAAGAGAATGGCGACGGCGGCGGCCATCGCGAGGCCGCGCGCCACTTGTTCCCGGCTGAGCTCCCGTAACGGCAAGCCTTGAGTATGCCAGAATGCGACAAGCCAGTACTCATGGAACTTTATCTCCTCCGACACGGCATTGCCGAAGACGGCCAACCCGGCCAGCCCGACGCCCTGCGTTCCCTGGTGCCCGAAGGGCAGCGCCGCTTGCGGCAGGTGCTGAAGCGGGCCGCGGCCGCCCAAGTGGCCCCCACTTTGATCCTTTCGAGCCCCTATGTGCGCGCGCGACAGACGGCGACGCTGGCGCAGGAACTACTGCCCGGCGCGCGCGACATCGTGCTGTCCGATGCGCTCACGCCCATGAGCCGGCCCGACGAGGTGTGGGAAGAATTGCGCACCCACCATGCCGAGGCCAGCATTCTGTTGGCGAGCCACGAGCCGTTGTGCGGCCAATTGACGGCTTTTTTGCTGCGCTGCCCGGCCTTGCGACTCGACTTTAAGAAGGGCATGCTGGTGCGGATCGATTTCGACAACCTGGGCGCGGCGCCCTACGGAACTTTGCGCTGGATTTTGACGGCCGCGTTGGCCGGGTGAGGCCGCTACACTGGAAGCAGCCAATGTCCCCCCGTAATGTACTGCGTGTCCTGATCCTTGGCTTCTCGCTCGTCGTGCTGCTGGTGGTGGCGGCGGCGTTTGTCGGCTACCAGGGCTCAAAGGCGATCCACATGGAGGCACAGGAACTGGTGCGTGGGCACTTCGTGAGTTCCGGCCGCGGCGCGCAGCTCGAAAGTCGAATTGAGGAGCAGAGCCAAAGCCTGCTCGACGAACTTGAGACCGTACTCGGCATTTGCTTACTGCTGGCTTTGTCCTGCGCCGTCCTGACGGTGTGGAGCACCAAACGCGCCTTCGACAAGTTGGCGTGGCAATCGGAAGAGCTCGACCGTGTGTCCTGGACCATGCTGCAGGATCAGGAAGTGGTCGCCCGCCGCTTCTCTCACGAGATGCACGACGAACTGGGGCAGTCGCTCACCGGCCTCAAGAGCATGATGAAGCGGCTCGATGCGCGCGACTTCGAAGCCCGGCGCGGCGAATGCGTAGAGTTGCTCGACGAGGTGCTCGAGAATGTGCGCGAGCTATCGCAACTGCTGCGCCCCGTGATCCTGGACGACTTCGGACTCGACGCGGGCTTGCGTTGGCTCGCTGGGCGCTTCACCCAACGCACCGGCATCGAGGTGACTTACCAATCGGCGCACGCGGAGCGGTTGAGCGATGAGCTCGAGACGCATCTCTTCCGCATTGGCCAAGAGGCGCTCACCAACATTGCGCGCCATTCGCAGGCCAAACATGCGTGGATGACCTTCGAGGTTAATGGCGACCGCGTGAGGCTGAGCATTGAGGACGACGGCTGCGGTATACCCGAAGGTCCGCGTATGGCGAGTGCGTCGTCGAGCATCGGGATGGTGGGGATGCGGGCTCGAAGCCGGCATATCGGCGGCACCTTGCTGGTGGAGAATTGCGGTCGGGGTGGTTTGAGATTGCGGGTGGAAGCGCCCGTTAAGAAAGCGAGCGAAAGCGAACGTGCCCCTAACGACGCACCCCATCCGCATCTTATTAGCTGACGACCACGCCGTGGTGCGGCGCGGCTTCCGGATGATTCTGGAATCGCAACCGGACATGGAGGTGGTGGCCGAGGCGATGAACGGCCGGCAGGCGGTGGAACTCGCGCAGGCGGTACAGCCGGACGTGGTGGTGATGGACGTGTCGATGCCGGAGATCAATGGCATCGAAGGCACGCGCCAGATCACCGAGCTGTGTCCACGCACCCGGGTGCTGGCGCTGAGCATGCACCGCGACTCGGTGTACGTCCGCGAAATCCTGCGCGCCGGCGCCCGCGGCTACTTGGTGAAAGACGCCGATGACGACGCGCTGATTGGGGCGGTTCGCGCGGTGGCCAAAGGTGAGGGGTATTTGAGCCCTTCGGTGGCCGACGCCGTGCTCGAAGATTACCGGAAGCACGTCAGCAATCCGATCGACTTACTCACCAGCCGGGAGCGCGAGGTGCTGCAGTTGATTGCGGAGGGCAAGACGAATAAGGAAATCGCGACGATTCTCACGCTCAGCGTCTATACGGTGGAATCGCACCGCGGGCGGATTATGGAGAAGCTGAATCTGCACAGCGGCGGCGATGTGGTCCGGTTTGCGTTGCGGAATGGGTTGACTACTTAGGGCCGCCTGCTGGTCTTCGCCTCGCTGGGGCCGGAGGGATCGTTCTTGCTAAGATCGGTGTATAAGTGTTTATCCACTGGAGAGTGTTATGCCGAACCTGATTCAAGAAGATGCCGTGCGCTGGAACATCAAAGTCTCAAAAGAGACGGATCTGTCGGTACGCACCTTCCTGGGTGCCCAAGGGTCCAAGAAGGGCGATCTTTCTAAGTTCATTGAAGACGCGGTCCGCTGGCATGTGTTTCATCGAACGGTGCAGGACATCAAGTCCCGCAACGCCGACCGCGACGAGGACGAGTTACAAGCCATCATTGACGAAGCGGTAAAAGAGCTTCGCTCAGAGCGCGCCGCGAAACGGGCCAGTCGCGACTAAGCGATGAGAGTGGTGATCGATACTAACGTTCTGGTGTCCGCGCTCATTTCGTCGAACGGGTATCCTGCGATCATATACGATGCCTACAAAAGTGGCAAGTTCACTCTGCTCAGTTGCCCCCAACCGATGGAAGAACTACGTGCGACGCTCCGAAAACCGAAAGTGTCCGCATTGATTCGGCCTTTTGAGGCACGTGGACTTGTGAATCAACTGAGCCGACTAACCGAGGACGTGGGCCGATTACCGACGGTGAAGCGCTCTCCTGATCCGGAGGACGACTTTCTGCTCGCGATGTGTGAAGCGGGCCGAGCTGACTGGCTGGTAACGGGCGATAAGAAGGGTCTATTAGCCCTCCGTCGACACCAAGGCACCAGGATCCTCTCGCCGAAGCAATTCGCTGCGATTTGGACTTGAGGCGTCTACTTCTTCAACGGCGCCGCCGGCGGGGTCTCTTTGAATTTGTCTTCGGAGATGGGCTCGTTCACATCG
>JBBQQS010000163.1:0-10051 GCA_038215525.1 Bryobacterales bacterium | reverse complement strand
AGGGGCAGGCGACCCAGCACCGGGTGCGCCTGCGTGAACAGGAGGTAGGTGCCGTAGTCCCACTTGCTGACGTCTGGCCCTTGCTTGCGCTGGCCTTCCTCGACGGCTTCGGAGAAGACGCGCAGCAGCAATTGCGGATAGTCGCTGAACCAGTCGGCGGGGCGTTCGCGCAGCAGGCGTTCGATGACGCTGGCCGCGATCTCGCTATCGTAGCTGGTGCCGAAGCCGGGGGCGGCGCGGTCACCGACGGCGCGGCGGAGTTGTTGGTAGATCAAGGAGATCAGCAAAGGCGCGGGGGTTCCCTTTTCCATCTGACCATCCCAACTTTCGAGCACGGCGGCGGCGCCCGAGAGCTTGGGATTCTTGAGGCCGCGAGCCCGGTAAGCTACGAGCACTTGCTTCGAGAGGAAGTGCGAGAAGGCGCTGTAGACGTCCTTCTGGATGACGAGCATCTTCTCGGGCGTCAGCGGCTTGCCCGTCGAAAGCATGGCTTCAATCTGGCGCTGGCGGTACTGAGAGGTGAAGCGGCCGGCGACAGGATAGCCGTATTTTTCGGGAAACGGGTTCTGATTGGCGGTGACGAGGCGGCCGCCGGGCGGATCGAAGCTGCGGGGCAGGTCTTCGAAGGGGATCCAGCCGTCCCACTCCTGCTGGCCGCGGCCATCGAGGGGGACGTCGCCGGTGAAGCCCTTGCGGATGGGGAAGTGGCCGGTGGCTTGATAGCCGATGTGGCCGTCGACATCGGCGTAGACGAAATTCTGCGCGGCACCGGGATAGCGCGATAAAGCCGCGCGGAAGTCGTTCCAGTTTTGGGCGCGGTTGAGGTCCGGGAAGATGAAGGAGAAGTCGGTGGGGTCGGCGTGGGTCCAGCGGAGGGCGAGGCCTTGGTTGGCTTGCCCCTTAGGGCGCACCTGCACCGGGCCATGGCGAGTGAGCCATTGCGAGAGCACGCGCGGCTTTTCTCCCTTGACGAGAATCGCCTCGCGTTCCAACTGCCCTTGCTCCACCTTGCCGTTGAACTCGTATTGGCCCGTGTTCAGGTTCATGCGCTCCTCGTAGAAGTCCATGACGTCGAAATGCAGGTTGGTGATGCCCCAGGCGATGCGCTCATTGTGGCCGATGATCACCATGGGGATGCCGGGGAGGGTGACGCCGGTGACGTTGAGGCCAGGCGCTTGGAGGTGGACTTGGTACCAGGTGGAGGGGAAGCCGAATTGGAGGTGCGGGTCGCTGGCGAGCAGGGGCTTGCCGCTTTGGGTCCATTGGCCGCCAACGACCCAGGCATTCGAGCCCATCTGGGACTCGCCGCCGGTGCGGACCGGGAAGAGCGTGTCGATTTTGGCTTGGTCGCCTACCTGGCGCAGGTCGGCCTTGCGGAGTTCGGCTTCGTCGGTGGCGGAAAGGCTTTTGGCCATCTGCATGCCGATGACGAGGGTGTCGACGATAGTCCAGGGGCGGGGATCGTATTCGAGCAGGGAGAATTCGACGGGCAACGAATCGTGCCGGCTGGCGATGAAGGCATTGACGCCGCGAGCGTAGGCGGCCAGGATGGCGTATTCGCTGGCGGGCAGCACCTTGGCTTGGGCTTCGGCGATGTGGCGGAGGCGCCAGCGGCGGGCGTCGAGGTCGCTGTTGAGGCCGGCGACGCCCACCACTTCGGCTAGTTGGCCGGAGGGCTGGCGGCGAGCCATGTCCATTTGCCAAAGGCGGTCCTGCGCCATAACGAAGCCTTGCAGATAGACGGCGTCTTCAATCGACGCGGCGCGGATGTGGGGCACCCCCAGCGCATCGCGCACGATCTTCGCCGGGGCGCTGATGCCCAGCGACACTGGGCCGGAGGTTTGGGGCAGCAGGCGGTAGCCAAACCAGTAAAGGATGGCTCCGGTAGCCAGCAACGCCAGAGCGATCAACACATTGATAAACTGAAGTATTCGTTTCACGCGGAGAACCTCAATTGTACCTTCCGCACCCTCATGATCTATAAGTTACTGCTGTTCGTGATCGTTACCGCGGTGAACGGCTTCTTTGCCGCCGCCGAGGTGGCGCTGATTTCGACGCGCCGTTCGCGCCTGGAATCGCTGGCCCGGGAAGGCAATCTGGGCGCGCAGGCGGCGCTGAAGTTGCTGGCGAATCCGGAGCGGCTGTTGTCGGTGGTGCAGGTGGGAATCGGCGTCTGCGCCTTGGCCCTGGGCCAGTTCGAAGCGTTGATCACGCATCAGATTGAGGAAGTGCTGAGGCCCTTTGCCCCCGCGGCGGTGGTCCGCTTTCTGCATGGCTTCAGCGTGGTGCTCTCGTTCGTGGTGCTGACCTTGACGCTGGTGGTGGCCGGCGAAGTGGTGCCCAAGAATATTGGCTTCGCGCGAGCGGAGAAGCTCTCGATTATCGCGGCGCCGATTCTACTCATTATCTTTCGCGCCGCCGAGCCGTTCGTGATTGTGGTGGAAACCCTGGCCGCCTGGCTGAGCCGGCTGCTGGGCGCCAAGGGCCATGGCCACACCGGTGCGCACTCCACCGAAGAGCTGAAGTTCATCGTCAACACGAGCCAGCAGGAAGGCTTTCTGCCGGCCTTTGAGCGCCAGGCGATCGAACGCCTGCTCGACCTCGATGACTACGTGGCCCGCGAGATCATGGTGCCGCGCCGCGACGTCATCTCGATTCCGCTTACCTCGTCGCTCGACAACGTGCTCAAGGCGATGACGGAGAGCCATCATTCGCGCATTCCGGTCTACGACGGCAAGCCCGAAAACCTGGTGGGCATTGTGCACTTTCGCGATCTGCTGGACGTGTGGCACTTGCGGCGCATGGCCACCGAAAAGCGCCGCGCCGTGCCGCCGTTTCAACTGGTGCAGTATGTCCGCAAAGCCTTTGTGATTCCCGAGACCAAGCCCTTGAACCAGCTGGTGGACGAGTTCCGCCATGGCCACGCGCATATGGCCTTTGTCGTTGACGAGTTCGGCACGATCGCGGGATTGCTGACGCTCGAAGATGTGCTTGAGCAGATCTTCGGCGAGATTGAAGATGAGCACGACGCGCGGCGCGAGCCGATTGTGTGGGAAGCTTCGGTCGTCGAGCTGGAAGGCGCCACGCCCATTCGCGATCTGTCGGCGCTGCATGGCATCGAATTGCCCACCGACGGCGGATTTGAGACCTTGGCCGGATTTCTGCTCTTTCACTTCGGCTACATTCCGGGCGTCAATAGCCAACTGGAGCAGGAGGGGCTGCGCTTCACGATCCTGGAGATGGATCGCAACCGGGTGAAGCTGGTGCGCATTGAGCGGCTGGACGCCAAGCCGGCCACGATTACCACTCCTTCGCTTGCCTGAACCGATTTCCTGTTGCGGTGAATCCAACTACGTATGAAACGGATCAAGCCTGACCTCGGAATTAAGGACTCGTCGCGCAAAGCTGTGGCCGGCCTGCTGGCGCCCACTTTGGCCGATGAATACGTCCTCTACACCAAGACGCGGAATTTCCACTGGAACGTCACCGGCGGGCGCTTCCACGATCTGCACAAGTTCTTTGAAAGCCAATACGAGGCTATCGACGAGTCGATCGATGAGATCGCCGAACGGATTCGGTCGTTGGGCGAAAGTTCGGCGGGCAGCATGGCCGAGTTTCTGGCCGTCGCGCGCTTGAAAGAAGCCGCCGGCAAGCCGCTAGCCGCCGACGACATGATCGGCGCGTTGCTTTCTGACCACGAGAGCCTGGTGAAGAGCCTGCGCAAGGATATCGATCGTTGCGGCGACGAATTGAAGGATGTGGGCACGCAGGACTTCCTTACCGGCTTGCTGGAGCAGCACGAGAAGCAGGCCTGGATGTTGCGCAGTTTCCTCGAATAGGGGCATGATTGTGTTTATGCTTCGTACCTCACTTGCTCTGCTCGCTCTCGCGGCGGCGGCCTTCAGTCAGCCCGCCGCCAACCCCGATGCTAAGACCCTGGCCGGAAATCTGCGCATGCGCCAAGCCCAAATCGCGGGCGTGCTGAAGCGCAGCATCGAAAAGATGCCGGAAGAGAATTTCTCTTATAAGCCGGTGGACACCGTGCGCTCGTTTGGCGAATTAGCTTCGCACGTCTCGGAGTCGCAGTATGCTTTCTGCTCGGCCGCCCTGGGCACTAAGTCGCCCGGCGTAAAGGTGCCGGCCACGGGGACCAAGGCCGAGTTAGTGGAAGCTTATACCAAGGCCAGTGCTTACTGCGATGAAGCCTATAAGTCGATGACGGATACGGCGGCGATGGAAGTGGTAAAAGTCTTTGGCGGCGATATGACGCGCGCCGGGGCGCTGCAATTCAACACCGCGCATCTGTTTGAGCACTACGGCAATATGGTGACTTACATGCGTATGAAAGGCGTCGTGCCGCCCTCCAGCGAACCGCGTAAGTAGAAAAGAATTATGTCTAATTTGCTCGCCGGTAAAACGGCACTTATTCTGGGCGTGGCCAATAAATGGTCGATCGCATATGCCATTGCCCAATCCTTTAAGCGGGAAGGCGCCCGCCTGATCCTTACCTACCAGAGTGAGCGCCAACAGAAGACCATCGAGGAGTTAGGGGCCGAACTGGGCGCCGCGCGCATTATGGCCTGCGACGTTTCGGTGGATGCGGAACTCGAGAAGCTGGCGGCCGAACTGGCCGGCGAGCGGATCGACACGGTGGTGCACTCGATCGCGTTCGCCGGCAAGGACGAGCTTTCGAAGCCCTTCGTCGAGACCTCGCGCGCGGGCTTCGGGCTGGCGCTCGACGTGAGCGCCTATTCGCTGGTGGCCGTCAGCCGGACGCTGGCGCCACTGATGACCGAGGGCGGCGCCATCATGACGCTCACTTATCTGGGTTCCATCCGCGTGATTCCGAACTACAACGTGATGGGCGTGGCGAAGGCGGCGCTCGAAGCTTCGGTGAGGTACCTGGCTTCGAACCTGGGCCCGCAGAAGATCCGGGTGAATGCGATCTCCGCGGGCCCCATCAAGACGACGTCGGCGCGCGGCATCAAGGACTTCAGCAAGGTGCTGGACGGCGTCGCCGCCCTGGCACCTTTGAAGCGCAACACCGACCCCCACGAAGTGGGCGACACCGCCGTCTTCCTGGCGAGCGACCTCGGCCGCGGCGTGACGGGCAACGTCATCTTCGTCGACGCCGGCTTTCAGATCATGGGCCTCGATAACCCGTCCTGATCCTTGCGGCGACAGCAGTGTTGCCGCCGCTCTACTGGGCCGTGCCGTACACCTTCAGCTTCGCCTTCGTAACGGTGCCACCCAGGCCGTTCTTCTTGCCGTCGAGGAAGGCCACAGTCCACTTGCCGGAGGCCGATTCGCCCCAACTCATGACGGAGGTCATTGTGTAGTCGGTGAAGTCGACATTGTCATCTTCGGGCCGGCTGGCGGCCACGCTGAGGGTGCCGAAGGGTGAGATGATGCCGAATTCGAGGTCGCCGCGGTTGTCGTGCTTCACGGTGAAGGTGAGTTCCACGTGCTCCACCCGAATCTTGGCCGCGTCGAAGTCGAAGTCGAGCGAGGAGAGGGTGCCGTTGTCGGAGATCTCCTGGGCGCCGGTGGCTTCGATTTCGGCGGTGACCACCGGGCCGAGGTTGGTCCAGCGGCCGGCCAGGGCGACGGCCGCGGCCACATCCACCACGCCCGCGCCGAACGAATGGCTAAGGGTGAAGTCGCCGCCGTTTTTGACGAACTCGTCCTTACCCTTCAAGCCGGCGCGATTGCCGGTACGCATCAGGATCTCCTTGACATCGCGATAGCCTAAGCGGGGATTGCGTTCGAGCATCAGGGCGACGGCGCCCGACACTTGCGGGGCGGCGGCGGAGGTGCCATTGAAGCTGTCGGTGTAGTTGATGGGCGCTTCCGACGTGGGGAAAGCTTCCTGCTTGATACCGAAGGCGGCGGCGCCCATGTTGTTGGTGGTCCAGGTGACGTCCGGCTGTTTGAACTCGCCGCCAAAGGCGGAGATGGCGACGCCCATGCCACTTTCGGAGTAGGAGCTTTGGTTGCCGCTCCGGTTGACGGCCGCTACCGCAATGCCGTAGCGCGAACTCGAGAAGCCGTCGTAGCTTTGGTCGTCGCCCTCAGCGCGGCCGTTGCCGGCGGAGATCACAAACACCGTCCCGAGCCCGTCGCGATTCTCAAGCGCGCCCTTCTCGATGCCTGCCAGTTGCAAGGAACTGATGCGGCCATCGCTTTCGCCATCGTCGGGCGGGCCCCAGCTGTTGCTCGAAATGTGGGTGATCAGGCCCGCGGGCTGCCAGGCCATGGCGCGTCCGCTCGCGTCCTCGGGGGCGTCGCCGGCGATCAGCCGCAGGCCCATCAGACGCACTTCGGGGGCCACGCCGATCACGCCCAAGGTGTTAAAGCCCACCGCGCCGGCGATGCCCGCGCAGTTGGTGCCGTGGTTGTCCTTGGGGTCGATCGGCGAAGGGTCGTTGGGGTCGCCGTCGTTAAAGTTGGCGTGGCGGCCCTGGCCCAGGGGCAGCACGTTGGCTGCCAGGTCCTCGTGCTTCACTTCCAGGCCATCGTCGACGATGGTCATGTTGATGTTCTTCCCGGTTACCGAGTCCCACGAGTTCCGCAGGTTGAGGTTAAAGGCCGCCGTGCTGAGCAGGTGCCACTGCCGGAAGAACAGCGGATCGTTCACCGTGCGGCTGAGTGCTTGCCGCTTGCCCATGGTGCGGGAGAATACCGGCGAGAATTCAAAGCCTCCTTGCTGGGTCATCCAATCGACAGCGTCGAGCGCGGTGAAGGCGTCAGCGTAGGAGACCAGCACCCAACCCGGGATCAACGAATTTTCAAAGCCCAGCGGCTGGGTAGAGGCGAGCCGGTCGCTTTCGCTGTTTTCGAGATGCACCCGCCACGTTTCGCTCCTCACGCGGCGGGCGGTGGCGAGGCGCTTGTCGCGGGCGTCGGCGGAGAGGGCGGCCAATTTCCCGGCCGTCGGCAGGTCGCCGGTGTAATAGAAGACGGGGGCGAGCGATTTGCGGTCCTGCGCCCAGTTCGACTTCGCCAGCTTGCGCGAAGATTCGCCCGCGATCAGCTTCAGAATCCGCCCGCCGCCCCACTCCTGGCTGCCCTCTGTGGAGCGGACGCCGCGGCCCGCGCGGCTGAAGACCTCGTCGGCGGTCATGCGGTAGGGTACGGGTCGGCCGCCGTCGGAGAATGTGTAGTCGGTCTGCGCCCCCAGTGAGGCGGCGGCCAGCAGGCTGGCGAGAAACAGGCGTAGGTAAAAAGCCATGGTAAAGTCCTTTCGAGAGGGTGTCGGCATGCCACTCGCTTGGGTGAGGCGGCGTGGAGAGATTCTTCCCTGTACTAGATTAAGGGGGAACTTGGCTCGAAAAGTGTTCACGATGGAGAAAAATAAATGCCCCCATCGCCAAAGTGTTGAAAATATGGAATCGCTCGCCACCTCCGACATAACCCGCACCGGTGTGGCCGCGCCGCCCGGTTCTTCGACGGGTTGAGCCTCGAAGATACGGCCGAAGTGCTGGCGACCTCGGTCAGCACCGTGCAGCGGGACTTCCGCATGGCCCAGGCCTGGTTCCATCGGCAACTGAGCGATGCGGCATGACTCCCGAGCACTACCGCCGTGTCGGCGAGATCTTTGACGCTTGGCTCGAAGCGCCGGAGGCCGGCCGGGAGGACTCCCTCAGGGCGGCTTGCGGCGAGGATGCGCCGCTGCGCGCAGAGGTGGAGCGCTTGCTGGCCAGTCACCGGCAAGCGCCCGATTTCCTGGTGCCTGCGCCGCCGGGAAAGCTTGGCCGGTGCCGTTCCGCTCGACCGCGAGCTGGACTGGATTCCGCTCAAGGCCCTCGAGAAGGAGCGCGACCGCCGCTACGACAGCGTCAACGGGTTGGCGCGGGATCTCGAACGCTATCTGGCCGGCGAACCCGTGGAGGCCGCTCCGCCCTCGCGCGCCCTTCGGCTACGCGAATTCGTGCGCCGCCACCGGGTTGGCTTCGGCGTCGCGGCGGCCGTGGCCGTGGTGCTGGTGGCCGCGGTGGTCATCAGCGTGTCGCAGGCGGTGCGCGCCAGGCAGGCCGAGCAGGAGGCCTCGGCCGTGAATGCCTTCCTGCGGACCGATGTGCTGGCGCAGGCCGACCCTCGGAACCAGGCCAAGCCCAATGTCGCGCCCGATGCCAACCTTACCGTGCGCTCCGCGCTCGACCGGGCCGCCCGGCAGGTGGGCGGCAAGTTTCCCCGCCAACCGCTGGCGGAAGCGGCCATCCGCGAGACCATCGGCGATGCTTACCAAGGGCTCGGCATCTATCCGAAGGCCGAAGAGCAAGCCCGCCGCGCACTCGAACTGCGGCGCGCGGCGCTGGGCGAGCGAGACCGGGTCACCTTGCGCAGCCGTCAGCAACTGGCGCGGCTGGTTTCCGTCCAGGGCCGCTACCGCGATTCCGAGCCTCTCTTGCGGGATCTGCTGGAGGCGCGCCGGGCGGCGCTGGGTGCTCAGGATCCGGATACGCTGGCCACGGCGGCGGCGCTGGCGCAGTCCTACCGGTTGCAGGGCAAGTTTGCGCCTGCCGTGGAGCTCTTCCGGCAGACGGAAGCGGTCTCGTCTCGCGTGCTGGGTCCGGAGCACCCGGATACGCTCGCTTTGCTCGAGAATTTGGGCGCCACCTACTTTGAACAACGGGCGCTGCCGCAGGCGGAAGCCATCGGGCGGCAGGTGCTGGAGGCGCGCCGGCGCCGGCTCGGCGAGGAGCATCCCGACACCGTGCGGATGATGGGGACGCTCGCGGCCACCTATCACCCGCAGCGCCCGTATCCGCAGGCCGAAGAGTATTACCGGAGAGCCTTGGCCGTGCAAAGGCGCGTGAACGGCGTGGCCCATCCCGATACCCTGGTTACTCTCTATAATCTCGCCACGCTGCTGACTGCGCAGAAGCGGTACACCGAGGCCCTAGCGCTTTTTGAGGAGAATCGCGCGGCCCGCGGCGCGGTCTATCCGCCGGACCATCCGCGGACCCTGCGCTTGCTTGTCAACCTGTCGTCCCTCTCTGGCCGCCTGGGACGCCCGGCCGAGGAACTCCGTTTGCTGAATGAAGTCCATGCTGGGCAGCGCCGCGTTTTGGGCCGATCATCCGGACACCCTCTCCACTCTCGTCTCCTTGGCGGAACTATCCGCCGCCACGCAGCCGGCCCGCGGTGAGGCGATGGCGCGGGAAGCCTTGGCCGGCCTCACCAAGCGTTTCGGCGTTGGGCATCCGTCCACGACCGAAGCGGCCCGGGTGTTGGCCAAGCTCTTGGCCGGGCAACGGCGGTATGGGGAAGCCGAACTTGTCCTGCGCGCGTCGGCCATGGGTGGTGGCATTTTGAGCGGAGCGCGCTTTGCCCTCGGGCGTGCGGGGTCCCGTGGATTTTTGGGCATTGCGCCGATAATGTCGAGGCCTTCGGCGGACCGGGCCAAGTCCAGCAAGCCGGCATAGGCCTCCCGGCCGCGATCAAACAAGCCAGTGGCGCCGATTGACTTCGATTCGTTTTTTGGATGAGGGAGCGTCGCGGTTCTCGAGACCGGCGAGTTCTTTCCGGGTTTGGCGGATGGCTTCGATGGCCGCGTCGTGAGCGGCGGGGTGCCGGCGGAGGACGTCGTGGATGGCCTGGTAGTAAATGGGCCAGGCTTCGAGGTCGGAGGGGATGTAGGCGGGGTCCTCGGATTTGACGAGGTGGATTTTGTAAGTCGCGTCAGCGGCGGCGCGCGGAAGCGAGTAGACGGAGTAAGTGACGTCGGCGCGAAATTCGTTGCGATAGAGCATTTCCGTTTCTCCCAATTTGAATTTACCTCTGAGATAGAAGCAAATTGACGGCAATTCTGGAGAAGTGATGGAAAATAGAGGAGATTGATTTTTGTAACTCGCACCAGATGCGCGTGCTCGATTGAAAGGTGAGGAAAGCGTTTCGCCGGCTGGGGGGCACGCCGCGCCTCGTCGTGCTCGACAACCTGGGCGAAGGCGTGCTCAAACCCGACATCTACGATCCGGCGATCAACCCGCTCTACCGCGACTTACTCCAGCATTACGGCGTGGTGGCGATGCCGTGCCGCGTCCGCGAT
>JBBQQS010000162.1:0-10094 GCA_038215525.1 Bryobacterales bacterium | reverse complement strand
CAGGCAATCGACGGCGGCGAGAATGCGGGCGCCCAGCGGGATGTCTTCGCCCGCGATGCCATATGGGTAGCCCGTGCCGTCCCACTTTTCGTGATGGGCGCGGACAATTGGCACCACGGGGTAGGGAAATGCCACTCGCTCAAGAATCTCGGCGCCTACGACGGGGTGCACCTTCATCTTCTCGAACTCCTCGGGCGTCAGGCGGCCGGGCTTCGAGATGATGTGCTCCGGCACGGCGAGCTTGCCGATGTCGTGCAGCAGGGAAGCCGCGCGTAGCGCTTCGAGATTCCGCTCATCCATGCCAAGTTCTTTACCCAGTTCCATGGCGTAAATCTGCACGCGTTGCAGGTGATCGTGGGTCGTATGGTCCTTCGCTTCAATTGCCAGCGCCAAGGCTTCAATGGTACGCACGTGCAGGCTCGACATCTCCTGACTGTGCAGACGATCGGCCTCCATGCGTCCCAGGTACAAGCAATAGCTGCGGTAGAGCAGGTAAGCGAACGGCATCACCAGCATGGCAATCTGCCATGTCAGCCGACTTTCGAGGTAGTTATACAATCCCGCCAGCACGGCGCCGACCACATAGTAGGAGAAGGTCCACACGAACCGGTCACGCCAGATGCGCCGGTACTCTTTGGTTTCGTTAAGCGCGATCAGCGTCGCCATGGGCAAGGTGGAGGCGACAAAGTAAGCGCACCCGGTCAAGAAGATGCGTATCACCGCGCCGTTCTCTTCGATCGCCGGGTAGTAGTAGCTCATATGGCAGAACTTCACCGCCAAGGCCGTAACGCTGCTTTGGAAAACGATATGCACCAAGGTGCGGCGCGCCATGATCGTCTGCGCCAGCGTGGAGGCCACGCCTAGCAGCAGCGCCTCCGGCAGGCTGAGATCGATGACGGCGATTAACACGAACAGCGTGTTCACCGGCAGACTTCCGGTTGCCGAGGGCAGGCTCACCTTCAAGCCGGACCCCAGCAGAGTGATCAGCAGGAAGCAAATAAAGCGCAACAGATCCGCCGATTGCCAGGGCAGAAAACTGGTGGCGAATACCACGAGGCCCAATGCCGTAATGACACTGACGTAAAGCGTGGCTCCCGTAGAGAGCGATTTCATTGGCGCGTCATGTTCCGGCATTGTCACTTGCAATCTCGCTTCCATCTTTCATCGGCTCCTCGCTCTCCCTCCGATAGTGAGCAAAACGTACACATTGCGCCAGACCACGGTGATTGTCCCCGACGGCGAGCGGGAGCGATTTGTCTCGATACGGAGCCATTCTGTCGCCCTCCCGAGGACAAGTTGGCCACTTCCCAGGCCCGCACCTTAGCGCAACTCAGGTGTTTTGCGGATGTACGCGGTACGGCATCGTACCTTACGCTGGTGATCGGGTTCGTCCCTTTTGATTCATGCTCGAAACCGCACAATTCGAATTCCTGGGCTCGCCGGCGGTGGTGCGTTCGGTCACCATGCGGAACCTTTACGCCAAGGTGCAACGGGTGGCGGCGACCAATGCCACGGTGTTGGTGACCGGCGAAAGCGGAAGCGGTAAGGAATTGGTGGCGCGGGCACTGCACCACTATTCGCTACGCTGCAGCAAACCCTGGATCGACGTAAGTTGCGCCGCCTTGCCCGAGCATCTGATTGAGAGCGAGCTTTTCGGCTACGATAGAGGTGCCTTCAGCGGCGCTCAGGGCGCCAAACCCGGCCTGTTCGAACTGGCGCACCTAGGCACATTGTTTCTGGACGAAGTGGGCGAACTTGAGCCCCGGATGCAAGTGAAGCTGCTCCGCGTCCTCGACGGAGCGCCCTACTACCGGCTGGGCGGAACGCGCAAGGTCTCCGTCGATGTGCGGATCGTAACCGCCACCAATCGCGACCTGCGGCAGGAAGTAGCCCAAGGCAACTTCCGCGCCGACCTCTACCATCGCTTGACCCAGCTCGAGTTAAAGGTGCCCCCGTTGCGCGAGCGCGCCGATGAAATCCTTGACTTGGCCCGCTTCTTCCTCAGCCAACTCGACCGTCCCGTGGAACTGTCCGATTCGGCCGCGCGGGCCCTCATCGCCTACTCCTGGCCGGGCAATCTGCGTGAACTGCGCAACCAGGTGACGCGGGCCGCCATTCTTTCCGGCAGCGATGTCATCGTGGCCGACGATCTTGACCTGCCGCGGGCCACCGTTCTGCAGATGCCGCCGCTCGAAGCCTCCGCCCGCGCGGCCGGCTTCGGCGGCTATGGCCGCGAGACCCTGACCGTGGTGGAGGAAGACGCGGGGCCGGAGCCTGGCTCCGCGTTGGATGAGATGGAAAAGCGCATGATCCTTGAGGCCTTGCGCAAGACCGGCGGACATCACCAGAAGGCCGCCGAATTGCTGGGCATCTCCCGGCGTACACTGAGCCGGAAACTGAAACTCTATGAAGCCACTGTCGAACAATTGGCGTAGTCCGGGAGCGGTCGTCAGCATTGACGACCGCCGCCGCGAGCCTCGCCTCGAAGCCGATGGCGTGGTCCGCCTGTTCACCGTGCAAGCCGAGCGCCTCGTCTTCGAGGGCGAAATGCGCGACGTGAGCTCCAGTGGCTTCCGTCTGGAGCATGACAATCAGCGCATCCGGTCCGGCGAGGAATACCGCTTCGAATCGCCTTGCAGCTCCGGCTTGGCGCGCGTGATGTGGAACCGGATTTTGGATACCGCCGTCGAGACCGGTTTCTTCATCGTGTCGCGCGATTAGGCGCCGCTAATAGGCCTGCTGTCTCATCTTGTTCGCGTTGGCGTCAATGCGGCTGAACCAGACTTCGATCACGTTGGGGACCGGTTTCTTCAGCCAGTCCATCAGCTTGGGCGCCCCGGCTTCGAAGCCCGCCTTTCTCAGGTCTTCCACCAGGCGGCCCGCGCGGATCGCATCTTCCTTGGCCGAAAAGCGGACCTCATTTTGCTTCGGCGCTTTGTCGCCCACCACCTGCGACCCTTGCGCGTTGTAGCCCAACTTCTGCAGCACCGCTTGCAGCGTGGCCGCCTCAATCCGCCGGGATTCATTAGGAATCTGCAAGTAAACCGTGACCGGAGCCGGCACCTGGGCACTGGCGACACGCCCGGGTGGCTTAATGATTTCGAGCACCTTCCGCCGCCCGCCTTGGGCCGACTGTAAGAGCGGATCGATCTTGAGCGCGGCGTTGAAGCTCGAAAGCGCCTCCTGAGTGCGGCCGGCGGAGGTGAGATAGCCACCCAGTTCCACGCGCAAGCCGGCGTCGGATGGGCTTTTCTCCACGGCCCGCTTCGAATTCTCCACAGCCCGTTTGTAATCCGCCTTCAAAGCCTGGGCATAGGCCAAATCGGCTAAGTTGCGAGCATTGTCCGGGAACTGGACGACGGCCTTTTCATACAGCTCGATCGCGCGATCGAAGTTGCCCGCGCCGCGATAGGCAAAGGCACACTCCATTACGGGAAGGTCCTTCTGCGCTTGGCATAGCGCCGTCGCTTCGTTGTAGCGATCGTCTTGCAGCAGTTGGGTCAGGCTCGGAGGAGGCATCGACGACCGGAGCGGGGGGAGGGTGTGGTTGGACAACGCCGCCCGGTCGAACTGCCAAAGTGCGCCGAGAGCCACGGCGACCAGGGCGGCCACGCCGATCGCAGAACGCACCCAGGTCGGCCGAGAAGGCGCCGAGGGCATCGCGTCAACTGGCATCGGGACCGTCGGCATGGGGACCACCGGAGCTGGCGCCGCGGGCGGCAGGACGATCGTGGCCCACGGATTCACGCCTTCGATGAAGTCTCGTTCGCTCTTCGTCAGCGCCAGTCCAAACCGGCGCGCCGACTCCCGGTCATTCTCCGTGGACGCGGACTCGGCCGACCAGTACTTCTCCACCCAAGCCGCCGCACGCGGCCCCAGCCCAGTCCTCCATTCGAGCAACTCCCGCGACGAATCCAACGTCTCCAGCACCTCCGGACACTCCAGCAGCGCCGGGCCATGCAATAGGCGGACGGTGGCGTTGGCCGGGTCCTCGCCGGGCTGCACCATCAACAGCCGTGCCGCCTTCAGAGGCTGGAGCTTTCTTTGCGTATCCGCGTCGAGTTCCTTCCACAATAACCGGCGTTCGCGGAAAGCGCCGCCACTCGCCTCAATGAACAACAGCAGGTCGCCCAGCGCGTCCCGACCCTTGGCATAACGCCGCCACCACTGCATGGCAAAGGCTTGGCCGCCTTCAAATGGCACACCTTCGGAGAGCCATTGCGAGAACAGCGGCAGGCGGGCCGGGTCCTGAGCCCAGTCGGCGACCGCCTCGGCCGTCAGGTACGGCTGCGCCTGCCCCGTCAACGCCGCTAAGCCCGTGTGCATGTCCTCCATCTGCCGCGCGTTCAGCCCTTGCAGAAGATAGCCTTGGCTCAGGGCTTCGGCCCAGTCCGGCCGCACCACGAGCCATTGGGTTTCGCACTCCGGGCTCACCACAAACAGCACTTGCACATTTAGTTCCGCCACCTGCGCCACCAGGTTCAGAAACGCCTCGCGCTCGCGCTCATCGCTGACGCCGAAGAGGTTCTCGGCCTGGTCCACCACCAACAAGAAGCGCTCAAGCCGCGGTGGACGTTCGCCTACCAAGTGCAGCAGTTGCCGCACGATGTCCCCGCCCGCCTCCCGAAAGCTCTGGGCCAGGCGCGTCGTATCCACCACCCGCGTCGACTCATTGCGATCCGTATTCAACAACGGCGACAGCGCGGCGGCCAAATCGAAGAACGGGTTCCGCCCCGGCACCAGGCTCACCACTTCCCACACCGGTTGCCCCTGGCGACGCAGGTGTGGCTTCAGGCCGCTTTGCACTAGCGACGTCTTGCCGCAACCCGTAGCGCCGCGTAGGAAGCCGACCCGGTTGGCCAGCACGTAGGTGGCGAGCTTCTCGACGTCCGCATCGCGCCCGAAGAAGAGCGGCGCATCGGACTCTTCATAAGGCTCGAAGCCCTTGAACGGCGTCTGCGTCGGCGCGATCGCCGTCAGTTGCCCCTTCACCAGCCGCTGGACGAAGGTGTCATAGGCCGCCGGCTCCACCTTCCCTGAAAAGTCGAATTGGTTGGGCTGGTTCCACGCCGGCGATGGCGAGGAGGACCGGGCCGATAGTGCCAAAGACAACAAAGGGAACTCACGCCCCTGGGCCCGCTCTGAACGCTGGTGCGCCACGGCCAGGGCAAACTCGCGCCACGGCCAGGATCCGGAACTCACCCGCCCTTCCGCCAGCGCAAAGGCCCTCGAATGCTGCAGCAGGCCGGTCACCCGGTCCGGCCAGGCGGGGTCCGCGATCAGCCGTTGGCCATCCACCACCGCGAGGCTGCGAGCGGCGAAGTTTTTGGCTAAGGCCGCGGCCTCTTGCTCATCCAGCGGGCTGTAACCGAGGTAAAGGTCATGCGCATAGGGGCTCGAAGATGGCGTCGCCATCGCAGCCGGCTCGCTCGGCTGTTCGCGGTTCAGCACCGCTTCGAACTTCGCCAATACCTGCACCCGCTCCTCTTCAGGCGGCGCCAGCATCTCCGACACCTCGCCCCGCGTGATCACCTTCGTCAGCCCCTCATATGCCCCCAGGATCGACGTCCGGGACTCATTCCGCCGGTCCCCAAACGTCGCCAGCACCTCTTCATACACGTAGTAAGGCACATACTGCACCTCCACCGTCTTCCAATACTCCGGGCCTAGCGGCTCCAAAAAACGAGCGAACCGCTCCTTGGCATAATTGGTGCGCCGCGCCAGCTTGTCCTTCTCAAACGGATCCGTCCGCATCGGCACCGGTAGAATCCTCACCCGCGTCCGGCCATCGCGATCGGTCCGTTGCCGCGCAATCGACTCGGCCACGTTCGCCGCCCCATCGATGCCCTGATTGCTCATCGTGAAACAGATCACCACCGTCTCCGGCATCTGCACTGTGCAAATCCCGGAAGTGTCGCTCACGCCGGTGCGCGAGTCAATCAGCACGTAGTCGTAAACCTCCATGTACTCCTTGGCGGCTTCGAGGAACGCGCCGCCGCCGAGTCCGCTGTAGAAATGGTCGAAGTTGAAGGAGTTCACGCGCGTGGCATAGTCGGCGTCCTGCTTGCCGGCGGGCACCAGGTCGAGCGTGCCGGGGCGGAAGTGCGGCCAGCGTAAGGAGAGCGCATAGTCGGTGATGTCGGCGTGTTCCCGGTACCAGTCGGGCGCGCGTTCCGGGTCGTTGGCGGTCTTGGCTGCCTGAACTTTGGCAGACTGAACGGCGAAGTTCCGCAGGAAGTCGATGATCCCGGGCGAGGCCGAGAGCGTCGGGTCGACAAGAAAGGGCGAAAAGTACCGGTGCAGGCCGGGGGCTTCCAAGTCCCAGTCGATCATCAACACTTTCTTGCGCTGGCTGGCCAGAATCCAGGCCACATTGGCCATCGACATGGAGCGGCCGGTGCCGCCCTTGTAAGAGTAAAAGGTGATGATTTGGGCCATGGGTTTAGGGCGAGCTTAAGCGGCGGCGTTCTGTAAGGCGGGCTTCTGTTTGAAGGGCGATAGGCGCACCAGGCCTTCGTTCTGGATCTTCTGAAAGATCTTATCCTGAATGCGGATCAAAGACTCCGAAATCATCGACTCAAAGTCGCCGCGTGACCGGACCTCGGCCCGGAAGTAAATCCCGTCGCGCGTATCTTGCAGCGGAAAAGTGGTCCTTACCTGCGCGCGGAGTACGTCCGGCATGGGCGGGGCTTCGTCCGGGTCCTGCTCGTTCCACAACACTAACACCGCCGTGCTGATGGAGCGGGCGGCCTCGGCGTCAGCTTGCCGCATCAAGCGTTCGTACTTATCGATCAAGTGGAGTGACCAGGAATCCACCAGAATCACCAGGATACTGTTCTGTTGTTCCGCATGGGCAATCAGCGAGAGTAAGTCACTATCGATGACTAAGGGCGCGCCACAAGTAAAGTTCTTCGAAGAAGCCAGATACTGCGCCAGCGCGCCGATGTTGAGTTTTTGGTCCGTAAATGGCTTCCATTCGAGGTGCCGGGCGCCGTAGTAGTCGCGGGCCTTCTTTAGGGCAGGGAAATCGGTCTTCGCCCCGGCGACGAGCACGAAATTCACGTAGTCCGGGCCATTGGCCACGGCCATGGCCGGCTTCGGTATCAAGATCGCCTGGCCCCCCGCGTTAACGTGCCGGGCGGGTGAAAAAGCATCCGCCACGTCCTCGAGCGAAGGCTTCGGATAAAGCGCCGGCAGCGGCGGTTGTTGTAACATCGCGACCACGCGCGTGGCCAAGGCGACCACGCACTGCTCATAGTCGTCCCGCAAGAGCCCATTTTTCTTGCGGGCGATCACTTCGAGCCCTTTGGTTTTGTAAGTTTCCGGTAAGTCGTTCCACCAGTATTGAAGCTCTTGGGTCGCGGCGGGAATCGACGAAGGTGGGATCCAATAGATTGGAAGAATATAGCCTTCCTGATTCGCCTCGCGTTGACGGCGCAGAAACATTTCCACTTCCTGGCCGCAGACGGGCCGGGAAAAGTAACCCGGAGCATAGATCGGCAAAATCAATCGGCTCGATTGCAAAGCATCCACCAGAGTCGGCCGCCAGCGGTTCCCGCCTTCGATATCCTGTTGGTCCAAAAAATAAGTAGCCGCGACGGGCCGAGTGTCTAACCTGCCGAGAATGGCATCTTCCAGGTCTTTCAAAAATTCCTCCAGCAGTCCGCCGCGCCAATGCTCGCGCGAGTAACTGAGGAAGAAAAGGTAGTCGTTCACATATCCTCCGGAAACGGGGAATGGCAATGCAATGAATGCTAACACAGCCGGCGGGGGAACCCAAGGCCCCAAACGTTTGTTTTGAGCGAGATCGCCGAGTTTGTTTTCTAATTGAATTGGGGGGGCTTTGCAGTGCGGGCATCATACCTGCACCCGGGCCCTGAAGAGTGTGGGAGTGCGCGAGTTTGGGGGTACCGACCTTAGCTCACGCCCCCCAACCTCGATCCAGACTCCGGTACTGCACCGCCTCGGCCAAGTGCTTGGCCTCCACGCGTTCGCTGCGACCCAAGTCGGCGACGGTCCGCGCAACCTTTAGAATCCGGTCATGCGCGCGGGCCGATAGGGCCATCTTGCGGATCGCCAACTCCAAAGTCCGCTCCCCAGCGGCATCTAAGGCGCAGACTTCGCGCAACCGTGCCGGAGGGATGTAGGCGTTATAGAAGCCACGGGCGAGTTGGATGGCGCGGGTGGCTTCGACGCGTTGGCGCATCTCGGCTGAGGAGGCGCCTTCGTTCTTGGAGCGAAGATCCTGATACGGCACAGCGGGCACGTCGATCTGGATGTCGATGCGGTCGAGCAGCGGGCCACTGATCTTGCCCAGGTAGCGCTGGATGATCGCCCCGGTGCAGCGGCACTCCCGGCTTGCATCGCCCCAAAAGCCGCATGGGCAGGGGTTCATCGCGCACACGAGCATCACTCGGGCAGGGAAGATTAGCGACATGTTGGAACGGGCCAGGGACACTTGGCCGTCTTCGAGTGGTTGGCGGAGTAACTCGAGGACGTGGCGGGAGAACTCAGGCAATTCGTCCAAAAAGAGAATGCCATTGTGCGCCAAACTTACCTCGCCTGGCTTGGGCGTTCCGGATCCGCCGCCGATCAAACCGGCGTCGGAGACGGCATGGTGCGGGGAGCGATAAGGGCGCTCGACCAGAAGGCCGGCGCCGGGTGGCAACACTCCGGCTACCGAGTGTACCTGCGTGGTCTCGAGCGCTTCGGGGAAAGTCAGCAAGGGCAGAATGGTGCAGAGCCGCTTGGCGAGCATCGTTTTGCCGGATCCGGGCGGGCCAATCATGAGGGCATTGTGGACGCCGGCCGCGGCGACCTCAAGCGCGCGCTTGGCGGAGGCTTGGCCGCGGACATCGCGGAAGTCGGGGGCATTCTCCTTGCCCTCGTCGGCGCGGACGCGAGGGGGAACTTGGCAGGGTACGGCAAAGTCGGCATTGCCGAGTAGCCGGACGACGTCGGCGAGGTTATCGGCTGGGTAGACCTTCACGCCCTCCACCACCGCGGCCTCGTGGGCGTTCTCCGTGGGCACGATCAGATGCGGGATGCCTTGGCGACGGGCGCAGACGGCGATCGACAAAGCTCCGCGCACGGGCCGGATCCTGCCGTCGAGCGAAAGTTCGCCCACGATCATGGGATCGAAAGGCTCGCGGGCAATGTGATTGCGAAAGACGCCCATCGCGCCCAGGACGCCGAGGGCCATCGGCAGGTCGAAACTGGCGCCCTCCTTGCGGATATTAGCGGGAGCCAAGTTGATAGTGACCGCTTTGGCCGGGTAGCCAAAACCGGAGTGGACGAGTGCCGACTTGATCCGTTCGCGGCTTTCGCGCACGGCGGCGTCGGGCAAGCCGACGGTGACAAAGTCACGGTCAGAGCCGCCCGAGTGCAGGTCGACTTCGATGTCGATGGGGTGCGCTTCGATGCCAAAGACGGCCGCGCTTTTCATACGATAAAGGCTCATATGTAGTAAGTGGTTTGAGAACGGGAAAATTCTCCTTTATTTTTCGTCTGAGGTGAAGAAAGTTCGCCTCTTCGCTATATCTTCGCCATCAAAAGTGCAGTGAAAATGAACTTCATACATCTTTGCCCCTCTCAAGGTAATCTTGAGGAAGAAGAAAGAGAGCCATGGCGACTGCTGTAGCCCGACCAAGTGCACCCCAATTCGCGAACAACCTGGCGGACCTACAGGCCGACCGTGCCCTGGTGGAGCGAGAACTGCGGGCGATCCTGCCCACGCCTGCGGCATCGCCGGTAATCGCTTGTATGGAATACGCCGTGATGGGCGAAGGGCAACGGTTGCGCCCCTTGCTGGCGATTCGCGCCGGAAACCTGTTGGGTAGCGAAGGGGCACTTACGTTGCGTGCCGCGGCTGCCACCGAACTCCTCCACTGCGCTTCACTGATCGTCGATGACTTGCCGTGCATGGATAACGACGCCACGCGCCGGAATCGCCCTTCGGCCCACATTGCCTACGGGGAAAGCACGGCTTTGCTGGCGGCCTTTGGCTTGGTGGCTTTGGCAGCCCGGACGGTGATCGAGCAAGATGCTTCCGAAGCTTTCTGGGGTGGCCAGCGGCGTTTTCAGATTTCGCTCTT
>JBBQQS010000161.1:0-10110 GCA_038215525.1 Bryobacterales bacterium | reverse complement strand
GCCGTTTGCGTATTCAAAGTCGGCCGCGATGTGGTCGTAGATATGTCCGTAGACTTCGTCGCGCGGACGCCAGACGGCACCCCCGGTGGCTGCCACCTTCACGGGATGCTGATTGCCCATCACCCAGTTACAGACGTCGATATTGTGTAAGTGCTGCTCGACAATCTGGTCGCCGCCGATCCAGACAAAGCTATACCAATTGCGATGCTGCCACGTCATGTCGCCCCACTTCGGGTTACGGCCTTTGGGCTGCTGAATTACCGGAGTACTTACCCAGTGCGCGTACAGGGCGCGGATGTCGCCCAGCTTGCCCTGCTGGAGCTGGTCCACCGTCTCGACGTACTCCTTCTGGAAACGCCGTTGCGCGCCGGAGACGACGGTGAGTTTCTTCCGCTCGCTCTCCTTGGCCGCGGCCATGAAACGGCGTACGCCCACCGGATCGGTGCCGAAAGGTTTTTCGCAGAAGACATGTTTGTTGGCTTTGATCGCCGCCTCGAAATGCTGCGGACGGTAGCCGGGTGGGGTCGCCAAAATAACGAGATCACAGTCGGAGGCCAGCACCTTTTCAAAGGCGTTGAAGCCCGTGAAGCGAGTTTCCGGCGTTACTTTCATTTGGCCCTGAATTCGAGGGTGACGGTTCGCGTCGCGCACCCAGGCCAGATTGCTTTCGAGCTGATCTTCAAACAAATCGCCGAGGTAGTGCAGTTCTGCATTCGGGTCACCGGAAAGCAAGTCCACCGCTGCTTGCCGGCCGCGTCCGCCGAAGCCGATCACGCCAGCCTTCAGCTTTTCCGGGCCCGCGCCCCGCACCTGTTGGGGCGTGGCGATCAGAAACGTGCTCGCGGCGGCAAACGCCCGGCGGCTTAGCCCGGGCTGGGGGCCCGAAGACGGTATAGTGTGTGGAAGGTCCATCCGACTTGCTCCTTTAACCGAAATGCCCATCAGCGAACCACATTCTACCGTCAATCCTCCGTCCTCAGCCGCGCCAATCTCGGGCGTCTGGGCCGCGGTGGTGACGCCTCGGCGCGAAACCGGCCACGAAATTGACATTGCCGCTACCTTGGACGTAATCGACTTTCTGAACGATTCGCCGATCACCGGCCTCAGCATTCTGGGCTCCACCGGCGAGTTCGTCCACTTCGACTATGAACAGCGGCTACACTTGATGCGCTTCGCGATGAAACGCAGCCAGAAGCCGGTGCTGCCGAATATTACTCACTCGTCGCTCGATGGCACCATCGGATTGGGCCAACAGGCGATCGACTACGGCGCCGCCGGCTTGCTGGCCATGCCGCCCTACTATTTTCGCTATAGCGCCGACGACGTGCGGCGTTACTATCTCGAGCTATCCGATGCGATGGGCGACGCGAAATTATTTCTCTATAACATCCCGTTTTTCTCGACGCCCCTGCCGATTGACCTCGCCTGTGAGTTACTCGCCACCGGCCGCTTCGCCGGCATCAAAGACTCCAGTGGCGACCCCGCTTATTACCAGCGGCTCTTAACCCTCCGCGCCGACCACGCCTTCTCCCTCATCATCGGCAACGACGCCGTCTTCGGCGAAGCTCGACTCGCCGGCGCCGATGGCGTCGTCAGCGGCGTCGCCGGCGCCCTACCCGAACTCATCTGCGCCATGGAACGCGCCGCCGTCGCCGGCCAAGCGGACCAGGTCGCCAAGCTCAACTTACTGCTCAGCGAATGCATCGCTTGGCTCGACAAGTTCCCCGTGCCCATGGCTTTAAAGCGCGCCGTCAAGCTACGCGGCTTCGGCGAAGGCAATTACGCGGTCCCCACGCCCAACTTCACGGCCTTTGACGCCTGGTTTACCGAATTTCTGCCCCGCGTCCTGGCTGCCGCAAAGTAATATGGAACCTGACGAGTTCCGTCGCCACGGACACGCCATCATCGATTGGATCGCCGACTACCAAGCCCACATCCGCGACTATCCGGTGGTGCCCCCATGCGCTCCCGGTGACTTAGTCGACGCGCTCCCCGCCGCCGGACCCGAAGCGCCGGAAACGATGGAAGCCATCTTGCGCGACTTTGAGCAACTCATCGTCCCCGGCGTCACGCACTGGAATCACCCTCGCTTCCATTCCTTCTTCGCTATCTCCTCCTCGCCGCCCGGCGTGCTCGCCGAGGCCCTGGTGGCCGCGCTCAACATGCAGCACATGCTGTGGAAGAGTGGCCCCGCCGGCACCGAGCTCGAACAAGTGACGCTCGCTTGGCTCATCGACTGGATGGGCCTTAAGCCCGGCTGGTTCGGCGAGATCTTCGATACGGCCTCCGTCGCCACCTTACACGGCATCGCCGCCGCCCGCGAGTTTGTCGTGCCCGGCAGCCGCGCCACTGGCAACCCGACTGGCATGACGGTCTATTGCTCTCAATGGGCTCACACCTCCGTCGATAAGGCCTGCATCATGCTCGGCATCGGCCTCGATAACTTGCGCCGCATCGAAGCCGACGCCAACTATCGCCTGAAGCCCGCCGCCCTCGCCCAGGCCATTCGCGAGGACCGCGCCGCTGGACGCACACCCATCTGCATCGTCCCCACCGTCGGCACCACCGGCGTCACCAGTGTCGACCCTGTCGCCGAAGTCGTCCGCATCGCGCGCGCCGAAAACCTCTGGGTCCACGTCGACGCCGCTTACGGAGGTGCCGCCGCCGTCGTGCCCGAATTCCGCCACTATCTCGACGGCGTCGACGACGCGGATTCCATGGTCGTCAACCCGCATAAGTGGCTCTTCACGCCCATTGACCTCAGCTGTTTCTACACCCGCCGGCCCGACATTCTGCGCCGCGCCTTCTCGCTGGTTCCCGATTACCTCAAGTACGAAGAGGACCCGCGCCTCGTCAACCTGATGGACTACGGCCTCCCCCTCGGGCGCCGCTTCCGTTCGCTCAAGCTCTGGTTCGCCATGCGCTATTACGGCCGCGAAGGCTTCGTCCGCATGATCCGCAACCATATCACCTGGGCGCACCGACTGGCCGACTTAGTCGCCGCCGATGACCGCTTTGAACTCGCCGCCCCCGTCACCATGGGGCTCGTCTGCTTCCGGTTGAAAGCCTCCGACGATGCCACCCGCAAATTGGTCGAAGCCATCAACGACTCCGGCTTCGCCTTCCTCTCGCAAACCACGGTGGACGGCAAATTCACCATCCGGCTCGCCTTGGGCACCTTCAGTTCCACCTGGGATGACATCGCCGCCGTCTGGCAGCGGATTCGCGAAACTGCGTAAGTCCATGCCGAAGATCCTGATTTCGGCCGGTGAGCCTTCCGGTGACCGCTACGCCGCCACACTCGTGGAAGCCCTGCGCCGCCGCCATCCCGATCTCGAATTCTTCGGCTGCGCCCAGCCCCTAATGCTCGCCGCCGGCGTCCGCCCCGTCATCGACGCCGCCAAGCTTCACGTCGTGGGCGTCTTTGAAGTCCTCACCCACATCCCCGGCATCTGGAAAGAGTACCGCCGCCTGATCCGCGCCGCCGACGCCGAACGCCCCGTCCTCGCCATCCTCACCGACAGCCCGGACTTCCACCTGCGCGTCGCCCACCAACTCGCCCTCCGCAAAATCCCCGTCGTCTATCTGGTCGCGCCCCAAGCCTGGGCCTGGCGCTCCGGCCGCACCCGGCGAATGGCCCGCGACCTCCAGAAGCTCCTCTGCATCTTTCCCTTCGAAGAATCCTGGTTTCGCGAGCGTGGCGTGCCCACCGACTACATCGGCCACCCCCTGGCGCGCCAAGTGAAGCCAACTGTCACCCCCGCGGACTTCCGCCGCGAACTCGGCATCCCCGCCGGCCATCGCTTGGTCGCCCTCTTGCCCGGTTCCCGCCCCGGTGAGGTCCGCCGGCACTGGCCGATTCTCCTCGCCGCCGTCGAAAAACTCAAAAATCGGCCCATCACTTTCGTTTTGGGCGCCGTCCCGTCGCTCGGGAAACAATTCTTTGTAAACCAGATGGGCTCGGCAACCATCCAAGCTTCCGTGAGCAACGTAAAGGTAATTGAAGGGCGCACCTGGGATTTGTTGGCCTCGGCCGACCTGGCCCTGGCCGCCAGCGGTACCGTCACCGTTGAGGCCGCCCTGCTTGGCACGCCCATGGTTACCTTCTATCGCGTAACCCCGGCTAGTTGGGCCTTGGGTAAGTGTCTGGTGCGGACGCCGTATTTCACCATGGCGAACTTAATTGCCGACGAAAAGCTGGTCCCCGAACTTATGCAAAACGAAGCCACCGGCGATCGCCTCGCTGCCGAAACCGCCCGTTTACTCGATTCACCCGCCGACCTCGCCCAAATGCGTGCTGGCCTCGCTCGCGTCGCCCAGCTACTGCACACCGGACATGATCCAATAGAAAGAGCCGCCGACATCGTCAGCGGTATGTTGACCGAACATGTGTAACTTATTTTTCTCTCTGCTGCTCGTGGCCGCCGCCACCCCTACCGCCGTTGCCCAAACCAACCGCACCCCGGCGGTGAACGTCGAACACTACAACGTTACGGCGGATGTGAACCCGCGCACCCAGTCGCTTGCTGCCACCGTCGAGATGCGCGTCACCGCCGTCGACGACCGCGTCATCACCATGGTGCTCGACTTCAACGACGCCCTCTCCATCAAGGAAGCCACCGACGAAAGCGGCCAACGCATCAACGTCACCAAAGGTCCCAACGAGTTCCAGGTCACCGTCGCTTTGCCCAAGCCTCTGGCCAAAGGCACCTCCGCCACCATTCGCTTCGTCTACGACGGTGTGCTCGCCGGTCAGGAAGAGTCGCCCGTCTACGGCATTCGTTTCGCTTCCATAAAGAACGACTACGCCTTCCTGCTGTACCCCGCGCGCTGGTTCCCCCTCAATGGCTATACGGCCGATCGCTACACCATGAATCTGAAGGTCACCGCGCCGCCCGAGTTCAAGGTGCTGTCGAATGGCTTGGATACGAAGTCCGGCAATGTCTTCACCTTTGAAACCAAGGTCCCCGGCTTCCCCGGCAACGTCGCCTTGGTTAAGGGCGACCCGCAGCGCGTCTCCTCGCAAGGCGTCACCTCCAGTTTCTTCTTCCGCGAAGCCAAAGGCATGGCCCAAGCCTACGGCGACGAAGCCGGCAAAGTGATGACCCAACTGACCGGGTTCTTCGGCCTCGCCCCCACCGCTAACCTGAATTTCGTCGAGACCGAAAAAGGCGCCCCCGGTGGTTATTCCACGCCCGGCCTGATCTTTGTTTCCCCCAGCGGCATCGGCACGACGGTAAATACCCGCCTCTTAGTCAACCAAATGGCTCGCCAATGGTGGAGTAACCAAGTCTCCGCCTCCACCCGTAATCACTTATGGATTACCAATGGCTTGGCCCGTTACACCGAGGTGCTCTATCTCGAAAATACGGCCGGCTCCGGGGCCATGGAAACCGAAAATCGGGACTTATACATCGAAGCCCTCACCGTCGACCAGCCGCCTTTGATTCAATCCGCTCGCCTCGAAGATTACTCGCCGGAATTTAACGCCGCCACCGGTGGCAAAGGCGCCGCAGTCTATAACATGCTCCGCTTGGTGATGGGCGATAAGGTCTTCGGTGATTTCCTCAAACAACTCGCCACCAAATACTCCGGAAAAAGTATCTCCACCGAGCAGTTCAAAACCCTCGCCAGCGAGTTAGCCGGCCAGGACCTGGGTTACTTCTTCATCCAATGGATCGAATCCCAGGGCGCCCCCGAATTCAAGCTCGAATACACGGTATTCCGCACCGCCAAGGGCTTCCGCATCAATGGCAAGGTAATTAACGACCTCGATACTTTCCGCATGCCGGTAGAGTTGAAGATCGAAACCGAAGGCAACCCGGAAATGAAGACCGTCGAAGTCATCGGCGCCTCCAGCGAATTCGCCGTCGAAACCTTCGGTAAACCCCAACGCGTCACGCTCGACCCGAATAGTAAGGTCCTGCGCTGGGCCAATCCGATCCGGGTTTCGGTTGCCATAAAGAAGGGCGAACAATTCGCCGAAGTGAATGAATTCGGCGAGGCGCTTAAAGAGTATCAGAAGGCACTCGACGTCAACCGCAATAGCTCGCTCGCCCATTACCGCGTTGGCGAGTTATTCTTCCTTCAGAATAACTACCAATCCGCGGCCAATGAATTCCGCGAAGCCTTAAATGGAGACCTGGAGCCGAAATGGGTCGAAGTCTGGGGCCACATCAACTTAGGACAAATCTTCGACGTCACCAACCAGCGCGAACGCGCCGTTAACGAATACAACTTAGCCATCCGTACCAAGGACGACACCCAAGGCGCCCAAGCCGAAGCCGCCAAGTACTTGAAGGATCCCTACAAGCGCCAAGTTCGCCCGGAGTAATCGGTTACCACTTCGATGGTGGATTGTTTTTGAACATCTGCCCAACCGAAAACTGAATTACTTCCTCATCCTTGGCCAGCTTGATCTGGCTCTCGGCCTGTAATTTATCCTTGGTCAGCCGCTCAATCTCCAAGCGCAATTTCTCAGCTCGGCCTGTAACTTAGGGATCTCGTAACGGAGCTTCTCAACCGTCGCCAAATCAGCCATCGACCGGGTCACCGACGCCAAGTAGGCGAAACCTGCGGCCAAAGTCCCTGAGACAATAGCATTCGCCGGCGACCTAGCGGGCGACCACCAGTACAATACCCCGGCCACCACCGCAAATGCCAAACCCGCCACGCCGAATGTACCCACTCGCGTCTAGTGACCTACCATCGCGGTCTTGCTTTGCCGTTTTAGGCGATTCAGCGAAGGCATGGCCAGCTCTTTGTAGTTCGTCCGCCCCGGATCCACCGACACCACCGCCTGCCCCTCGCGCACTTCCTGCGCCGCCCAATACAGAATCGTCAAGGCGTTACTAAACAGCTCTTTATAGGTGTCGATCCCCAGCTTGGCCATCAGAGCCTTCAATTCTGTCACATCATCTTCGGGAATTTCCATCTGAATTCGCATACTCTCTCCTCTTGGCCTCATTATATGATGATTCCATGAGCATTTCAAGAGCTAATCCTCCCCATTAACCCCACCAACTCCCCCACCGGCACCTGCTCCGCCCGCAACCCCGCCTCCGGCCGATGCTCTATCCCCGGGTAAAGCAAACGTAGGTTATTCCGCAAAGTCTTCCGCTTGTGTTGAAAACAAATGCCCAAGAACCTCTTCACCGCCGCAAAGTCTGCTGGGCGATCACGCTTGGGAGTCAGCCGGATCACCGCCGAATCCACCTTCGGCGGCGGCGCGAACGCCCCCGGTGGAACCGTAAACAGCAACTCGACATCGGCGATCAGCTGCGTAATGGCGCTCAGATAGCCATAGTCCCGCTTCCCGTGCTTGGCCGCGATCCGTTCCGCCACCTCGCGCTGCACCAGGAATACGGCAGAGCTAACCCCTTCCACCTCCAGCACCCGCTCAATGATCGGCGACGTGATGTAGTATGGCAGGTTGCCGACCACCACCGAGGCGCAAAAGTCCTGCAGATTCACGTGCAGCACATCGGCCTCCACCACCTCCAGGCCAGGGAAACGGATATGCAGGGAAGGAATTAGGTCATGGTCGATCTCCACCGCCACCAGCCGCTCGCACAGCGGCAGCAAGTGCGCCGTCAAGGCGCCTCGCCCAGGACCAATCTCCAGCAACGTCCCCACCATCGGGGTAGGACAAGCCGCCGCCGCGATCCGGGCCAGAATCTGCTGGTCACGAAGAAAGTGTTGGCCGAGTTTCTGCGGCATCTAGCCGCGCACGTCGATACGCCCGCGCCGAAACGATAACCGCACCTTGCCCGGAATCGGCTGGCCAAACGAAGTCGCCGGCACAAACTCGGCGAACAGCAATGCGGCATCGATCTTATTCTTCAGTTGCTTGTCGTTCTGAATCGGTACCCCGCCATCGACAAAAACGTAATCCAGCACCCGGCCCGAATCGTCGATCGACAAGTCGATCACCACCTCTTCCGTGTCGAGCGGGAAGAGCCCCATGTTCTTGAACGACGCTTCCGTGTACAGCACCGTCGGCACATCCATCGTGCTCGCGTGCGCCGCCGTCGGGTAGTTCATGGCCGTCACCGTGAACAACAGTACGGCCGCCGCCAACCCGCCCATCGTGGGGATCGCCAGCGGACGGGCCAGGTTCTCGAACCGCAACCACGCCCGGCTGCGATAGTGCTCCACCGCCGTATGCAGCGTCGCAAAGACACTCCGCCGCGTGCGCTCCCGCGAGGCGATCACCCGCAGCCGCGTGGAAAGATCACTAGGCGGCAAGCGCTTCGGAAGAGCATGCAGCGCGGATTCGATTGGCGGTTCCATCACGAATTTCCTCCTGCCGGGGCCCAAACCATCGCCGGCGCCGCTTCCTCGGCCACCAGTTGCCTGCGCACCGCTTCGCGGCCACGCAAGATTCGGGACTTCACGGTCCCCAGGTTCGTATCCAAAATGGAAGCAATCTCCTCATAACTCAAATCTTCGATGTCACGCAAGATCACCGCCGCCCGGAACACCGGCTTCACTTCCTGCAACGCCGCTTCAATCCGTTCCCGCGTCTCATGATCCAGCGTCATCTGAAACGGCGAAGGACTGGGATCCGGCAGGAAGTCCATGTAGCTCACGCTTTGTTCATCGGCCGTCTCGAGCGCCGTCTCCTGCTGCCGGTGCCGCCGGAACCAACGCCGCTGGTTGTAGCTCTCGTGCACCGCAATCCGGTAGATCCACGTCTTCAGCGAGCAGTCGCCGCGGAAACCGTCCACCTTGCGAAACACCTTCAGAAAAACTTCCTGCACCACATCGGCCGATTCGCTAGGGTCGTTCAGCAGCCGATAGACCAAATTGTAGACCGGGTGCTCAAACCGCTTGATCAGTTCTTCGTAGGCCAGTTCTTCATTCGCCCGCAGCCGCTCAATTAAGAGCGCATCGTGGGCGTGGGCATCCTGGGCAGCCGCATCTGGCTCACCGGAGCCGGAGAAGCCAAGAATCGAATTGAGGGGCGCATTCGTCATCGAATTTACCTCAGTCTACACCTGTTTGAGTAGACACCGCCCCTGACGAGAAGGTTCCGGACTTTACGCGCGGCCGATCATTTTCTTCGTCGCAATCTTCGGCGTCCCCAACTGCGGGGCTCCGGCCGTCGTTGCCGTCTCCAGCGAACGCGTACTAAACACACTGCAAGCCTTCGCCAGCTTCTGGATGTCGCCGCCGTCTTCCACCACCATCTCGTGCTCTACCCAATTCGACAAGGGAATGTTGCGGAAGAACAAGCGCTCCTGCAAGATCATCGACTTCCGATTCAAAAACAAGGACTTTGACTCCCGCATATAGTGCCGCTCTTCCACCCGGAAGTCCGAAAGGAACTCGTCAAACGACTTCCGCTTCGTCTCTTCTTCCGTCGCCCGCACCCGCTCTTCCATATTCCGGTGCTGCGACGTGATGATCGCCCGCGCCTCCGCCAGCGTCTCCCGCTCCTTCGACACCGCTACCTCCATCCGCGACTGCATGATGTACATCACGAGCACCGCCGAGCCTGCGGCAATGAAGAGTGGAAAGAATACCCAAAGGACATCCATAGACCGTAAGATCGGACTTACTCCAGGCCAACTTTAGTCTCCGCCAAAGGGGGAAAAGCCTCATCCCCCATGGGGGGAATAGACCCTACCGCAGGTAGAAATACACCAGATCCGTCGACGGTGGCTGTCTATCCAACTGCCGCATCAGTGACACAATCTGCCCCCGGTGAATCGACGCATGGTTCACCACATGTAAAATCGCCTGCCACCGCCGCAGCGTCATCTCGAGCCCCTGCAGATTCTGGTAGCTGAAGTTCTCCTGGTTTGCCGCATCGGTCAGGCCTTCGACATACTCGCGAAACTCGGCGAGCAACGCCGGCCACGCCGCGCTCAACCCGGTCAGATCCAGCCCATCGCCATCGTCGGCAAAGCTCGCCAGCGATTTACCCGTCAGCCGCGCCAGCCAAACGCGGTCAGCATAATAAATATGCTGTAACGTATTTAGCACGCTCGTGTGCGACACATTCAGGTCGCGACGTAACTCCTCATCGTTCAACTGATGCACGGAGTCCAAAATCTTCTCCGTCGCCCAGATCGTGTAGTCAAAGTGATTCAGCAAGGTAGTAAC
>JBBQQS010000160.1:0-10194 GCA_038215525.1 Bryobacterales bacterium | reverse complement strand
TCGTCGGCGAGATCACTCCTGAAACCGTCGTGAAGAGCAATACCTTCATTATCTGGAAGGGCGGCAAACCGCGGGACTTTGAGCTGAAGGTGGACTACCAGATCACCAGCGCCGGTAACAGCGGGATCAATTACCGCAGTGTGGTAATCGCCGATCCGGTGACGCCGGCCAATCGATTTGCGATGCGGGGCTATCAGTGTGACATTGACGGCAACAAGGTCTACACGGGTCAGAACTACGAGGAGAAGGGGCGGCTGTTTCATGCCTTGCGGGGGCAGGTGACACAAAGAGTAGCGGGGCGGAAGCCGATTTTGCTCTCCACTTTCCCGGATCCGAAGGAAGCGCTGACGCCGGAGTGGAATGCGGTGCACTTGATCATCCGTGGGAATTCGCTGATGCATATGATCAACGGGCGGCTAATGTCGTTGGTGATCGATGACGATGTGGCGGGGCGGAAGATGGAAGGGGAGATCGGCGTGCAGGTGCACGTAGGTCCGCCGATGAAGGTGATGTATCGAGGGTTCTGGTTGAAGACGCTCTAAAGCGACGGGACCCGGCTGCGATGGCCGCCGGAGCCGCTGTCGTCCATCAACTTCCAGGCTATGAAGATGTAGAGGAGCACGAAGATGAGGTCGCCCAGTTCCATGGTTACCCAATTCTAATTTGAGGTGGCGGGAAGTGACAAGGACGGGTGGGTTCAATTTCAAGGGACGTTGGTTCCAGTACCATGGTTCTGTGCCATAGAAAATGGTAAATGGCATTAAAAACTGGTATCGTGGGGCAATGACTCTTACGATCGATAAAGCTGGCCGACTCGTGCTTCCCAAACCCATCCGGGACCGTCTCGGTCTGCAGGATGGCGGCAAGCTCGAGTTGCTCGATACTCCGAATGGAATTCTCCTGCGGCAAACCGAAGATGAGCCGTCGCTGATGAAGAGGAATGGCCGGTGGGTCTTTCGAGGGCAGTTGCCTGAAGGTTACGACGTACTGCAGGCCGTGCGGGAGATGCACGAGGAGCGAATCGGGAAGATCGCCGGGTGAAGATCTACTGCGATACCAACGTCTTGATTGCAGCGGGCATAGAGGCGCATTCGCACCACCAGCAGGCCGTTGAGCTTTTGAACCCAGTGTGGAGGGGCGAGGTCTTGGCCTGTACCAGCACCCACTCGATTGCCGAGTATTATTCGGCGATGACGCGCCTGCCGTATCGGCCCAAGATCCATCCCGCCGATGCGGACCGCATGCTGCAAGACGACATTCTCCCCTTCTTCTTGTTAGTGGAGCTGGCCGCTGAGGAGTATCGGGAGGCCGTCGCGATGTGTCTGCGGGCGAATCGGCCCGGAGCGGTGATCTTCGATTGCCTGCACCTGTTGAGCGCCCAGACGGCCGGGTGTGATCGGCTGTACACCTTCAACGTGAAGGATTTTCGAGCGCTGGCCGCCTCCGAATGGCAAAGCAAGATCGTGACGCCGTAACTAAGGATAAGCATGGCACGCAAATATGACGTAATCGTGGTGGGATCCGGCCACGCGGGGTGCGAGGCGGCGCGGGCTTGCGCCCGGATGGGGCTGCGCACCGCCATGGTCACGATGAACGTGGACTTGATCGCCCAGATGTCCTGCAACCCCGCCATCGGGGGGATCGCCAAGGGGCATCTCGTGCGTGAGGTCGACGCGTTGGGGGGGGTGATGGGTGAGGTCACCGACGCGGTGGGGATCCAGTTCCGGTTACTGAACACTTCGCGGGGCCCGGCGGTGTGGTCGCCAAGGGCGCAGTGCGACAAGAAGCAGTACCGGGTGCACATGAAGCAAGTATTAGAGAAGGAACCGAATCTACGGATCTTGCAGGGCGAAGTCTGCGGGGTGGTGCTTAACGAGCATGCTGGCCGGCGAACAGCGACAGGCGTAGCTCTGCACGACGGGCGGGAGCTCTCAGCCGGGGCGGTGATCATCACTACGGGGACCTTTCTAAACGGGCTGGCCCATATTGGGGAGCAGACCTATGAATGCGGCCGAAATGGCGAATCGCCGGCGGTGATGCTCGGGAATCAGCTGCGAACCCTGGGGCTTCGCTGGACGCGGTTGAAGACCGGTACTCCCCCTCGGCTCGATGGGAGGACAATTCAGTGGGATCGCTTCGAGCCCCAGCCCGGCGACCCGGTGCCGACGCCATTCTCGTTCCTCACCGCGAAGATTGACCGTCCCCAGATCGAATGCCACATCGCCTACACCTCGCCCGAAGTACACCGGCTGATCGCCGAGAATGTGCACCGTTCCGCCATGTATTCTGGGCGGATTGAAGGGATCGGGCCGCGCTACTGTCCTTCCATCGAGGACAAGATTGTGAAATTCCCGGATAAGGACAAGCATCAGCTCTTCCTGGAGCCGGAAGGCCTCGACACGAACGAGGTCTATGTGAACGGCATGTCGACGAGTTTGCCGTACGACGTGCAGGCGCAGATGCTGGCTTCGATTGAGGGCTTGGAGGATGCGGAGATGATTCGTGCCGGATATGCCATCGAATATGACGCGATCGACGCCCGGGAACTCAACCACGGCCTCGAACTTAAGCAAATCGACAGTCTTTTCCTGGCCGGGCAGATTAATGGGACTTCGGGGTATGAAGAAGCGGCTTGCCAAGGCATCGTCGCGGGGATCAACGCGGCGCGGAAGCTGCAAGGTCTGCCATCGGTGGTAATACCGCGGACCGAAGGGTACACGGGGATTCTGGTCGATGACTTGATCAGCAAGGGCGCCGATGAGCCTTACCGCATGTTCACTTCGCGAGCCGAGTTCCGCCTCCACCTGCGGATCGACAACGCGGACGACCGGTTGACCCCGGTAGGTCGTGAGATCGGTTTGGTGACGGATGCGCGCTGGGAGCTATTCCAAAAGAAGCAGGAGCAAAGGGCCCGGCTGGAGAAGTGGCTGGCGGAGACTAAGCGGGGTGGGGAGAAGCTAGCAGTGATGATCAAGCGGCAGGGGATCCGGATTGAGGACTTCCGGCCGGAGATCGTGACCATGTTGGGTGAGGAGCCGGTGCATGGAGTGATGACGGTGGTGGAGACGGAGATTAAGTACTCGGGCTATTTGGCCCAGCAGGAGCGGCAGATCAAGAGGATGAAGGAGAGCGGGGGGCGTTTGATCCCCGACGACTTCGACTTTGGCGGGATTCCAGGACTGTCGACCGAGGTACGGACCAAGCTGGAGCTAGTGCGTCCGGAAACCTTGGGGCAGGCGGGCCGGATTCCTGGGGTTACCCCAGCTGCGGTGGCTGTACTGGACGTCTATTTGAACCTGCGGAGTCACGCGAATGCGAGTTGAAGATTTCCGGGCCCTGGTGGCGACGCGGCTATTGGGATTGTGGGATGTCGATGACGACGCGCTGGTGAAATTGGCGCGGCATCATGAGCTATTTGATCGGTGGAACATGCGGATGGACCAGACGGCGGTACGCGACACGGGCGAGGCTGTGGAGCGCCATTACTGCGAGGGAATCCTGGCGGCAGCCTACATTGAACGCGTGCATGTTCCACGTGGAACAAAATTGATTGCGGACATCGGGAGCGGCGCAGGATTCCCAGGCGCTGTGATCGCCGCGATTTTGCCGCACGTGACCGTGCATTTAGTCGAGTCAAACCTGGACAAGGCCCTATTCCTTCGCGATTCAACGCGGGGATGGCCCAATGTCAAAGTCCGCTCTTCGCGAGCAACGAATCTGCCTGATCGCTTTGACCTTTTGGTGGCGCGAGGAATGTCCAATCGGGAAATCCTGGCCTTGATGCCGAAGATGGCACAGGAAGCTCTGCTCATGACCACCAAGGCCGAAGCTGAGACTCACGAGCAGGACGCCGACTTCACGTTTGGGCAACCCGAACCGATTCCCTGGGCGCCCTCAAAAGTTCTTATCTCCGTATGTTCCACGTGGAACACGCCCGAATAGATGTTCCACGTGGAACGTGCTATCCTGACCGAACACTACCATGGCCCGCATCATCGCGATCGCGAATCAAAAAGGCGGAGTCGGTAAGACCACGACGGCGATCAACCTCGCCGCTTCCCTTGCCGCCAACGACCTACGCGTCCTCCTAGTCGACGCAGACCCCCAAGGCAATTCCACCACCGGCGTCGGTATCGACAAACGCAGCCTCCGCCATACCACGTACAGCGCCCTACTCAGCTCCGTTCCCACGGCACAAATCATCAAAGCCACCGATTTTGAGGGCCTCTTTATCCTGCCCACCGACCAAAATCTCGTCGCAGCCAACATCGAACTGGTCGACGCCGAGGATCGGGAATTCCGGATGCGTCGCGCCCTCAACCAAGTCCGAGACCAATACGACTACATAATCATCGATTGCCCACCGGCCCTCGACCTCCTCACCCTCAACTCACTGCTCGCCTCAGACTCGCTTCTCGTCCCCATCCAGTGCGAATTCTTCGCCCTCGAGGGAATCAGTCAGTTAATGGACACCGTCGACCGCATCAAAGACGCCTTCACCCACGACCTTCGGCTTGAGGGCGTACTCCTCACCATGTACGACGATCGCAATAACCTCACCCGGCAAGTGGCCGCGGACCTCAAAGAATTCTTCAACGACGACGTCTTCAAAACCGTCATCCCCCGCACCATTCGACTCGCCGAGGCACCCAGCTTCGGCAAACCCATCCTCGCTTACGACGTCTCAAACAAGGGCACGGAAAGCTACATAAAACTAGCCAAGGAGATATTGTCCAATGAACAAACCGCTCGACAATCGGCGGGCTCTCGGTAGAGGCATCGACTCGTTCTTCGGCTCGCGCACTTCCAGTCCCAACCAAAACGCAGGCGCTGCCACCGCCCTAGCCCCAGAGGGCAATGGTCTCATGATGCTGCCCATCGAACGAATCGAAGCCAACCCTACCCAACCGCGTCAACACTTTGACGCCACCTCCCTCAACGAACTCGCTGCATCCATATCAGCCAATGGCATCATTCAACCCTTGGTTGTCCGGCGTAAGGGAGACAGCTTCGAATTAGTCGCCGGCGAGCGCCGCTGGCGCGCTTCTAAGATGGCTGGATTGTTCGAAGTTCCGGTCGTGGTTCAAGAAATTGCGGACGACAAGGTCCTCGAGATTGCGTTGATCGAAAACATCCAACGCGCCGACCTGAACCCAATTGAAACCGCCATGGCGTTCTCCCGACTGGTGCGCGAACTGAATCTCAGCCACGAAGAGGTGGGCCAACGTACCGGCAAGGAACGCGCCACGATCACCAATTTCCTGCGGCTCCTAAAGCTACCCGTAGATCTCCAACAACTGGTCGCTGAAGCCCGCCTCACCATGGGCCAAGCCAAGGCACTCCTTGGAATCGAGGACCCGGACCAGCAGCGAGCACTCGCCCAAAAGGCGATGCAACTTGGCCTCAGCGTCCGCGCCGTCGAAAAGATGGTGCAGAACATCCTCGCGCCACCCGAACCCGCGCCCGAAGCGGCGCCCACTCCGGTGGATCCCAACGTGGCAGCCGCAATCGAAAACTTCGAGCGGGTATTGGGGACGCGGGTGAAAATTACACCTACTACCGAGAACCGCGGCAAAATCGAGATCGAATACTATTCGCAAGCCGAACTCCAACGAATCTACGAACAAATTGTTGACTAAGCCTAAGTCATAGATACTAATACACTTACAGCGGTCTTCGGGCTACCCCTAAGAACCGATGTCCTATTGTGCACCAGGAAATATCCGATAAGTTAAAACGGACGGTAGCCCCCGCGCGTCTAACACACTGACAACAAAAACCCGAAGGATGCCGGACATGTCACCAGCTGGACTCACCCTCAACACGCTCACGTCCACCCTGGGGACCGCTGCCGCTGCAGCCACTCTAGCAGCTGCAGTTTCTGCGGTTAGCATTACGGCGGAAGGCAACCGCATCGTGCTCAACTATGCCGACCTAGGCGCCGCACTCGAACTCTGGAGACCTTGGGGATCGGCGGCCAAACGCACGGTGTTTCTCAGCCGCTTTGAGCAGATGTTGCAACGCATGAACGTGGGAGTCGAGTTCCGCGTCGAAGGCAAACACTTGGGCGGCTTTGGACCCGGCACACAACCCGGCTTAATCCGCCGCCTCATTGCCTGACCGCAACCTTACGCCCGCTCCGCCAAAACCTCAGTCACCCGCAGGCCCTCCACCCGATAACGAATTAACTGCCCCACCGCCACCGGCAAAGCCCGACCCAGCACGTAGCCCTCCACTTGTTCAAACCGAAAGGGGTGCGTACTGCGCCGATCCACCGACGCCAAGTAGCCCCAACCCGCCGCCAAATTCAACCGCAGCACGATTCCCGCATGACGCATACCGTCAGCATGAGGCATGGACAGCAAAAGGTCACTACGACGGAGCACCCAGTACCTTTTCACCGTCCTGGTACCCAGGCACTAAGCACAAAAACAAATCATAAACTGTTCCCGCCTCACCGATAAGCACTCTCAAGGAGGCTGCCATGCAAATCGGACCGACAACTAATAACTCTGCCGATAAGTACAGCTCCCCGTCCCAACCCGATGGGCAAGTTCAGCTTGCAGAGAGACGAGAGCTCTTACAGTCAGTAAAAGAATTGCAGAAGGCCAACGTCGCCGGAGAAGGAAACGAACTGCGCCTGGCGCTGGATCGCGAAACGAAGCGGCCGGTGGTGCGCATCGTAAATCGTGAAACCGGGGAGTTGATCCAACAATTTCCAACCGAAGAGGTAATCAGGCTCGCAGAACGCTTGAAGGCCAGCCGCTAAACCCCATGAGCTATTCTGATCACTACCTAGAAAATCGAGTTCTATCGGCGAGCCCTGTGGAGCTGGTGCGCATGGTGTACCATGCGACGCTGGAGGCCACGGCGGCGGCCCGCAAGCACTTCGCCGCCGGAGACATTGCGGCGCGAACGCGTTCGCTAAACCAAGCGGCGGCCTTGGTGACCGAGTTAGTCACCTCACTCGAATGCCCGCCGGGGCCCGAGGGCGCGAAGCTCGAAAGCAACCTCCGGCGGCTTTATGATTACGTGCTACACCAGATTGCACAGGCCGTGATTGAGCAGAGTCCGCTGCCACTCGATCCGGCGGATCGGGTGCTGCGGGAGTTGCTCGAAGGATGGCACGCAATCGAGAAGAGTCCACTGGAGCGGCCCGAGTCACACGCGGCCATTAGCGTCAGCGCTTAACTACGAATTGCCCATGTGGCATTCGGCGTGCACCGCCTGCACGGCCCGCTCGAGTCCGTCGCGGCGCACGACGATCGCAATGGTGAGTTCGCTTGAGCCTTGGGCAATCGCAATAATGTTCACTTCGTGGCGAGAAATTGCCGTAAAGATGCGCCCAGCGAGGCCTTTGCTGCCTTGCATGCCTTCCCCCACCACGGCCAGCAGACCAACATTCTCATCCACCTCAATGGGCCGCAGATAGCCGTGCGCCAGCTCCAGCGCGAAGCTCGACTCAATCGCCGTCATGGCCATCGACAGCTCTTCCTTCCGCACCAGGAAGCAAAAGTTTTGCCGGTAGCTCGAGCTCGACAGCGCGAGCAGCTCCGCATTCACCCGCGATAAAGCATCGAGCGCCCGGGCCATGATCGCCGCGCCGTTCACTTCCGCGCTGGCCGGTTCAATCGACACCAGGGCCACATTGGCCATCGAAGTCACCGCCCGCGCCCCACCGGGCGAACCGATCACCGGAACAATCTTGGTGCCCGGGGTCCCCACGTTGAGGCTGTTCTTGCTCCACACGGGAATATTCTTTTCAACCAACGGCGCAAGCGTCCGCGGATGCAGGACCTTGGCTCCGTTGTAGGCCAGCTCCGCGGCTTCCCGATAGCTCACTTCGGGCAAAACGACGGCATCTTTCACCAGGCGGGGGTCGGCACTCATGATGCCGTCCACGTCAGTCCAAATCCACAGTTCCCCCGCATCGAGCGCACCCGCCAGGATGGAGGCGGAGAAGTCCGAGCCACCGCGCCCCAGCGTCGTCGCACGGCCATCGAGCGTCGCCCCGTTAAATCCGGTAACCACAGGCAAAATCTTCCGCGCCAGCAACGGACCCAGCACCGTCGCGCACTTCTCCCGCGTCGGATCGAGCAATGGCGTCGCGTTACCGAAGCACGTATCGGTGACGATCACCTCCCGAGCATTCACGGCCTGCGACGAGGTGCCGGTCGCTTCGAGAAACGACGCGAGCAGCATGGCGCTCAAACGTTCGCCAATGGCGACGGCTTCATCCACCGAGCGCGGCGGACGCTCGCCCAGCAGCAGGATACCACCCGAGATGCGCTCAAATTCCTTCAGCAGGCCGTCCACCTTCTCCAGCGCCGAAGGCAAAGCGGCCGCGGGCAACAGCTCCCGCGCGGTCTGCTCGTGGCGTTCGCGCAGATGCGTGGCGTGGCGCTCGACGCCTTCGGAGTCGCCCGATTCGGCGCAGCGCAACGTCTCGAGCAAAGTGTCCGTCACCTTGGACATCGCCGACACCACCGCCACCGTCGGCCGCAGCGCCTTCTGCTCCACGCAAATCTCCGCGGCCACTTTGATCCGTTCGGCAGTGCCCATACTGCTCCCCCCGAACTTCATCACCAAAAGACTATTCGACATGCTGACGAGTAAGGCTCTTTCCATTCGAAGTACGCGCCCTCACGACGCGCAAAATCTCATCTTCCACCTCGAGCGGCGAAAGCGCACTGGTATCGAGATAAACGGCATCCTCGGCCTGCCGCAGCGGCGAATGCGCCCGGGACCGGTCGCGGCTGTCGCGCTCTTCGATTTCGCGCACCAGGTCGTCAACGGAGCACTCCTGGCCTCGTTCAGCAAGCTCAAGCGCCCGGCGATCGGCGCGAATGCGCGGATTGGCGTCCAGGTAAAACTTCACCTGCGCTTCAGGAAAAACCACCGTGCCGATGTCGCGGCCTTCCATCACCACGCTGGTGCTCTCGCCCAACTGCTGCTGCTTTTCCACCAGCGCCCGGCGCACGGCACCGACGGCAGCCACCTTCGATGCCGCCTCCGAAATGGACGGCTCGCGGATCGCGGCGCTCACGTCCTCGCCGTTGAGCGAGATCTTGCCCGGGCCATCCAGCTTCAACTCCGCCGATACTGCGAGCGCTTCCAGGCGATGCATGTCGTCAAGCGCGGTGCCGGTACGCAGGGCCCACAAAGCGATCGCCCGGTACATCGCGCCCGTATCGATGTAGAGGAAACCCAGGCGTTCGGCTACCGAACGCGCAATGGTCGACTTCCCGGCGCCCGCCGGACCGTCAATGGCCACGATGATGATTTTGTCCATGAATGAGAAAGCTAACTCCCCATTATCCGCTAGAATTGGGGTATGCTTCGTAAGTTCATTCTTCTCTCCGCTCTCGCCGGTTCCCTGATGGCGCTCGAACCGAAAGTCGTCACCGAGGCCAAAGCCATGACCAAGGCCGGCCAACACCCCGAAGCGATCGCGGCCCTCGAAGCCGCGCTCAAGACTTCCCCTAAGGATGCCGCCGCCATCAAGACCGCCCTCGGCAGCTCTTACCTCGCCATGGCCGACGCCAACATGTTCAACGACGCCCTGCCGCCCATGCGCAAGTACCCTGCGGCCTTGCGCGCCTACCGCAAGGTGCTCGACTACGACAAGACCAACGCCAAAGCCACGACCAATATCAAGACCATCGAAGATATCTACAAGTCGATGGGCCGCCCAGTTCCCCAGTAGGCCCGGCGGTACGGCCCGCGACAAAAACATCCCGCCGGATCCCAGCCCACGCCGTAAGGCGGGGGAGCCTTCACCATGACGCTGGCAAGCTTCGAACAACTGGTCTCCGACGCCCTGGCCACCATTCCGGGCCACTACCGGGCTCGCATGCGCAACATCGTCCTGGTGGTCGAAGACCATCCTCCTCAGCCAGGCCTCTTAGGCCTCTACCAAGGCCGCCCTCTCACCGAACGCAGCGCGCAGGATGGTTTTTCGATGCCCGATCAGATCACTATCTACCGGGTCCCGCACGAGCGAATGGCCCGCAACGCTCAACACCTGCGGCGAATCGTCACCGAAACCGTGTGGCACGAGATCGCGCACTACTTTGGGATGAACGAGGAGCAAGTGCTACGGGCAGAGCGCGCGCGAACCCGGCGGCGGTATTCGCGGTGAGACGGCTGGTTAACTATTTCGCCAATCCGAACCGGGCATGATCCTTTTCATAA
>JBBQQS010000159.1:0-10214 GCA_038215525.1 Bryobacterales bacterium | reverse complement strand
GCTAAGGCACAGGAGTAAGTTGATGAAATACGCCCTCATCTTATTGGTAACTGGTTTGGCTCAGGCCGGAGTAGAAGAGACCGTGGGCCGCTTACTCGACGTGAACCTGACGTCTGCCCAACGCAATGACGCCTGCTTTGCCTTGAAGGACGATCGCTCGCCCGAAGTGAATACGGCCATGCGCCGGGTGATGTCGAGCGAGATCGTCCGCGCCTGCGCCGCCCGGCACTTACGCGAAGCGGGAGCGATCGAAGAACTGAAAGACGCCCTAACCGAAGAAGACGCCGACATCAAGGTGGCGGCGCTGCGCGAGATGGGCATCCTGCGCCACCCGGACTTAGTCGAAGTGATCGCCAAGGCAGGTCTTGATCTCAATGCCTTAGTGGCCACCAACGCGGTGGATGCTTTGGCGCAATACAACGACCGCCGCGTGCTGCCTCACCTCATCGCCATTGCCAAAGCCGGCAAGATGGCCGGTTTCACGGCCTTGGCCCGCGCCGCCGTCTTTGTTGACCCCAGTGTTGTGCAAGTGGCCCGACAGTACTTGGCCGGCGACGACGTGGCCGCACAGGTGATCGCGATCCGCGTGCTGGGTGACTTAGGCGATAAGAGTGACTTACCGCGCCTACGGCCGATCGCTCTCCACGCCGAAGCCCTCCCTTCGCAGGGCCGCGGCTTTGGTATGATGCCGTCGATTGATTTGGGCAAGGTCGCGAAGAACGCGATCCGCCAGATCGAAGCGCGTTAAAGAGCCTCTACCCGGCCAACATACTGATAACTTCGCCAGCGGCCGCAGCCGAAGAAGCGGGGTTTTGCCCGGTGATCAGGTTGCCGTCCACCCGGACAAAAGTGCCCCAGTCAGGCCCTTTCTGATAATGGGCGCCTAGGCGGATCAACTCGTCTTCCAACAGGAACGGGACGACCTTGGTTAGTTCGACGGCCTGCTCCTCGGTGTTCGAAAACCCGGTCACTTGCTTGTCCTTCACCAGGGGATCGCCATTAGCGGAGATGGCGCGCCGCAATACAGCCGGCGCATGGCAAACTAACGCCACCGGCTTGCCCGCTCCGTAGGCATCCTCAATCAAGCTGATAGAGGCCCGGTCCTCGGCCAAATCCCACAGTGGGCCGTGCCCACCCGGATAGAAGATGGCGTCGAAAGCGTCCGCATTCATACTCGAAAGGGTGAGCGTATGCGCGAGAGCTTGCTTTGCCTCTGTGTCGCTCTTGAAGCGCCGGGTTGAGTCGGTCTGCGCGGCGGGTTCGTCACTCTTGGGATCCAGCGGCGGTTGGCCGCCCTTTGGAGAGGCGAGGGTCACCGTGGCGCCGGCGCCGCGAAAGACGTAGTAGGGCGCGGCGAACTCCTCCAACCAAAACCCAGTTTTCTGGCCCGTCTCGCCCAACGTGTCGTGAGACGTTAACACCATCAGTATATTCATCCGGTTTTCCTCCCCTAAGCAAGTAGCAAGTTAGGGGCCAAGACGATTAAGAGGAGGAAAACCGGAAATAAATGCAAAAACTTCCGCTTTAGAAGCGAATACGAAGTCGCATCTCCACTTGGCGCGGGTCGAGCGTTCCCAGACCGTAGGTGCCGAAGCTTTCGTTCTGGATATTGCCCGGCCGCACGCCACGGGCCGGATTGGCGGCGGTAAAGATGTTACCCGAGCCCGCATTGACGGTGCCGGTAAACTGCGCACGGTTCCATAGGTTGGTGGCTTCGGCCGAGAACAGCATCTGGATCTTCTCGCCCACCTTGAAGTCCTTTTGCAGGCTGACGTTGTGGTTATAGTAAGCTACGCCGCGGATATCGTTGTACCGCAGAGCTGCCGTTCCATACCAGTAAATGTCGGGCGCGACGTTTCCGTTAGGTAAGGTGACCGTCCGGCCGCTAAAGGCTTCCGGGTTGTACCGGAGGTTGGTGAATCGGGCCGGAGTGATCTGGCGTCCGCTGGGCAAGGTGACGGTACGGTCAATTGCGTTCGGAGAATCGTACCAGCGCTGAAGATTTTTCGGTACTTCGATATCCACTCCGGAAGCGCGGTCACACAGGCCATTCAGTGAGTTGCAGCCGCCGAAACCCTGCTGCGGCTGTCCGCTCTGCAGAATCAGGACGTTGCCCAACTGCCAGCCGCCGACAAACGCGTTCACAAACTTGTTCTGTACATCGAACTGCTTCCCCTTACCGAAGGGCAACTGGTAGACCACCGTCGCCACCATACGATGCGGGATGTCGTTCGAGGAGAGGTTATAGCTATTCTTGTAATTCCGCCGATCCGTATTGCCCGCATTGAAACCGCCGTTTTCGCCGAAGTTATTGTTCTGCAATTCGGGGTTCGACATTTCGATCGACTTCGAGAACGTGTAGTGGACATTAAAGAGTAAGCCATTCGAGTAAGAGCGCTGAATGCTGGCCATGAAGGCGTTATAAGTCGAGAAGCCCACCATCGTACCCACCAGGTTGCCAGTGAGTAATGGATAGGGGAAAACCGACTCGCGCAAGGGGATATTGGCATTTCGCAAGTTGCCGTTGTAGAGAATCGTGCCGTTCGGATTGAACCGGTTCGGCACCAACTGAGTCGCCGGATTGTTGCCGTTAGTAGCGATGTAAGTGCTGCGCCACGAATCGAGCAGCGGCTGCGGCAATAATTGCTCGGTGTTCGCGCTAAAGCGGCCGATCAAAAGATTCTGGCCCCGGCTGCCGGTGTAGCCCAGGTTCATCTGGTAGTCCTTACCGAGCTTCCGCTCGATAAAGAAGTTCCATTGATAAACCTTCGAGTTCTGGAAGGTGTCGCGATCGAAGCGAGGCTCGTTGCCGCCGGCGCCGTAATATTGGGGGGCGTTGGCGTTGGCGCCGATCGTCGGGATGAGCGTATTCACTTGATTGAATGGCGCCAGTAGAAGCGCCTGCGGCGTGCCGCCATACTGCAGCGCATTCGGCGCGCTCAGCACCGGGGCGAAGTTCTGGTTGCCGTAATAATACGGGCCGCCATAGTAACCGGTGTTGGAGGGTAGGAAGTTGACGCCGGCGCCAGCGCGAAGCACCATCTTATCGCCTAAGCGATAGGCCATCCCCACGCGCGGACCAAAGTCCTTGTAGCGGGTCTGATAGAGATGACGGTCGTTGCCGTTGGCGCCCGGGAAATACAGCCCGCCCTGGGTGCCGGCGGTGGTCTGACGGTAGCTGAAAGAACTCAGACGGTTGTAGCGTTCCGTAGGCGACGGCTGCAAGTCCCAGCGCAAGCCGAGGTTCACCGTTAGGCGACTCGTGGCGCGCCAATCGCTTTGCCCGTAGAAGGCCAGATATTTGGCCGAAAGCGCCATGAGCACCGCGTTTTCGCCTGCGGCGATGGCACCCGCACCCAGCAGGGAACTCGCCAAGCCGCTGCCATTCGACTGCGCCGTCAGGTTATTGATATTGTTTGCTGTTGGCCCCAGGATATTGCCGGAGGTGAAATTGGCCCCACTCTGCAGGTTGTAACTCCCGCGCGCGTCGGTATAGTTCGACAGATAGTTACGATATTCGCCGCCCCACTTATGGGTAAACTTGCCGGAAGTCTTGGTGAGCGAATAAACAATATTCCAATTCGTCTGCCGCTCGATCTTGGCCAGATACGCGGTCTGATTCAGCGCGGCAATGCTGCTCCAGCCGCCGCCGAAATTTGTCGCTTCCGGATACGCGCCCGCCAAGCCGATGGCGCTGGAAAAGGCAGGATTCACCCCGAATTGGGCATAGTCAAGATCGCTAAAGGTGCTGGCGCGATTGTCGGCCGCCACCCGCGTCAGCCCAACGCGCAAATCGGCCACGAGCGTGGGCGTAATCACCCAAGTGTCGCCCACTGACGCGTAGTAGTTACGGTCACCATTCACCGCGCCAATAAATCCACCCTGCTGGACGAAGGCCTTGGTTTGGGAGCCCCAACCATTCGGGCTGGCAATGGAACCTAGATTGCCGCCACCCGTGAAGTAGAACGAGTGCTTCGAAAGCCGATGATCGAAACGCCCATTGGTACTATTCCGGACAAACTGCCGCACGGCGCGGTTATAGAAGTTATTCGTGTTCAACAACGGATCCTGGCCCGGGCGATTGGGCGCCGGAAACTCATTGATCAAGCGGCTTTGGAACGGATTAATCCGGCTCGGCGGAATAATCGCATTCGGAAACTGCACGCGCTGCCATTGATTGACGCCGACGCTGTTCACCGTGAAGGGATCGAAAACATTTACCGGTATATATTGGCCGGTAACCGTAGTGAGCGTATTCGAGAAATCCCCGCGCCGCTCGGCGGCCGTCGGTACCGTACGCAAATAATCCAAGGCATTATTAAAGCGCATCCCTTCGTAGCTCACGAAGAAGAAGGTCTTGTCCGTGCCGTTATAGAGTTTAGGAATGCGCACCGGCCCGCCGAAGGTGCCCGAGAAGTTCTTCACCTTGAACGGCGCGCGAGTAATCCCTTGGGCGTTATTGCTGAAGGAGTTCGCATTCAGCGCTTCGTTGCGCAACCGGTACTGTCCGGAGCCGTGGAACTGGTTGGTGCCGCTCTTGGTCGTGAAGACCACCGTCCCCTGCGACCGTCCATACTCGGCGCTCATGTTGTTGATATTGGTCTTTACTTCCTGAATGCCCTCGGTGTTCGGCAGAATCGCCACTTCGTTCCAGGCCGATGCTTGGATGGACACGCCGTCCATCTGAATATCGCTGGTGAAAGAGTTGCCGCCATTCACCGAGAAGTTCGAAAGCGCCCGGCGCGCATCGGTGCCTATACCGAAGCTAAGGGCCGACTGCGAGTTATTCATCGACTGCCGGGATGTTACGCCCTGCGTCAAAGTCGCATAGTTCAGCGGGTTATTGTTGATGTTTGGAATCGCGCGGATCACCTCTTCCGAAACCGTATTCGTTACGCGAGAACTCTCGGTTTGCAGCTCGAGCGCCGAACTGGAAATCGTCACCGAGGTCTCCACCGCACCGACTTCCAACCGCAAGTCCACGCGGACGGTCTGGTTGGTAGTGAGGGCAATACCCGTGCGGCTCACTTGCTTAAATCCAGCCTTGCGGGCGGAAACGTTGTAAGTGCCGTAAGCGAGGTAGGGCACGTTAAACTCACCAGCGGAGTTGGTACGAATGGTTTGGCTCGCGTTAGTGAGGGTTCCCAGCACCGTCACCTCCACATCCACGGCGGGGGCGCCGGTAGAATCCATTACCGAGCCCACAATCGTCCCCGAGCGGACCTGAGCAAATGAAAGGGCAGCAAACAAAGCCGCCGCGAAAAGACGCGAAAATACGAGGCGCATCATCAAGACTCCTTACATGGAGGTTAAACCAAATCTTGACGGAAAGAAACCCAATTGTGATAAAGCCTTAATGCACACGCGTGCAGACTGGCGCTATTCAGCGGGCCCTATTCAGCGGCTGGCTTCGGCGCCGGCTTCCGGGGCGCCAGCATATTCTTATCGACGTTCTTCGCGTCGTAAGCCACCGTACCGAAGCCAATCATCATCTCTTCCCAGCTCTGGTCGCCATAGCGGACCTCGGCCTTCGGATCAGGGTTGAACTTGTTGTTCGGTGAATTGTCGAAGTGCGCCGTCACCGTGATGACGGTGCCCGCCGGCAGCACCTTCGGCTGGGCAAACACGTAACTGTGCTGCCAGTTGAAGTCGTAGCGAGGCACATTCAGAAGCACTTCGCTTTCGCCCGTGGGATAAGTGGCTTCGTACCGGAAATCCTTGCCGCGCAGGTGCATGTGCGGCGTGAGGCTGACCAAGGTCATCTCATTCGGCACTTCCCAGCGCCCCTTCACCTCGTGCGCCTCAGCGCCGGGGGGGATCACGAAACGGTTGTTGTCGACGCCAATCGTGGTCACTACTTCTTTTGGAGGCGCCTTGGCAAAGACGATGCCGAACTTGGTCAGGTCGGTCGCGGGCTGGCCGTTCGTCGTATAGTGCATCTCGAAAACGACATCGGAGCCGGCCTTCACGCGGATGGCGCGGCCCGGTTCGGCCGGTAGCGCGGGAACGCCGGGAGCGTATGCGCCGAGCCAGAAGCGGGCGCCGCGATCGGTCTTCGACACCTTGACGATCGGCTCGCCGGGGATCTCGCTACGCAGCCATTGGCTGCCGGGTTCACGCACATAGGCGATCACATGATGCACGACGGCGCGGTTCCCGGGGCGCACTTCGGTGGCCGCAATCCAGCGGTCCTCGGTGAAGTTGAGCGGCAGAATGAAGCGCGTATAGTCGATGGTGCCGGTGGCAGGGACACTATAAGCCTTAGTCATGGCCACCACCACGTCGGGTTGGCCAATGTTCCAGCCGTCGACATAAGTTTTGGGCGCGGGCGCCTGCTTCGGATTGCCGGGCGGGGCCTTGGTTTCCGCCCACGCCACCAGCGTATTTCGCTCGTCCTCGGACAGCGTCGGATCGTTCTTGAACTTGCCATGCAGACCATCGGAACCCCAGGGCGGCATCTTCTTGCTCACCACCGCTTGACGGATGGCTGCAGCATAAGGCCGGGTTCCTTCATAAGTAAGAAACGCCATCGGCGCCGCTTCGCCCAAGCGATGACAGCCCTGGCAACGATTCTGGAGGATCGGCAATACGTCTTTGTAGAAAGTGGGGCGTGCCGGGGCAGCGCCGAAAACAGTGGCAGTCAGGAGCGAAAAAAGCAGGATCAGCCGCATCCCGCCATTATAGCTATAGCGATAGATGCTCGACGCGGCCCGTGGAGTCGCCGATCGTCTCGGGCTTCACGCCCAGGCGATCGAGCAGCGACAAATAGAGGTTCGTCATCGGCGTCTTGGACTCATACTTGATGTGACGCCCGCCTTCCAACGTGCCACCGCCGCCACCGGCGACCAGCACCGGCAGATCGTGATGGTCGTGCCGATTGCCATCCGAAAGGCCACTGCCGTAAACCACCATCGAATGGTCTAGCAGCGTGCCATCGCCATCCGGCGTGCTGGCGAGTTGGCCCAGGAAGTAAGCGAAGAGCTCGGCGTGCAGGACGTTGATCTTGGTGATCTTCTCGATCTTTTCCGCCGCGTTCAAGTGATGCGAGAGGCCGTGGTGCGCTTCCGACACGCCAATCGAACGATAGGTGCGGTTCGAGCCTTCGCGCCCGATCATCAGGGTCATCACGCGGGTAAGGTCGGTGCGCATGGCGACCACTTGCAGGTCGAACATCAGCTTGGCGTGGTCTTCAAACGTCACCGGGATGCCGGCGGGCTTGTCGATGGTGGGCGATTGGTCGCGTCCGCCGCTCGCCGCCTGCTTCTCGGCATCAGTGATGCGCCGCTCGATCTCGCGCAGCGAATAGAGGTACTCATCGAGCTTGCGCTTATCGGCGCCGCCCAGGTTGGTTTGGAGTTCCGAGACATTACCGCGGACAAAGTCGAGAATGCTCTTATCCTGCCGAGCCATCACGGCGCGCGTCTGGGGGTCGAAGTTTTCGCCATCGCCAAAAAGGCGCTCGAAAACGGCACGAGGGTTCACTTCGGGCGGCAGCGGCGTGGTGGCGCTGCGCCAGGAGATGGAATTCGAATAAGCGCAGGAGTAACCGGAATCGCAGTTACCCACCATGCCAGAGCTTTCAAGGCCCAGTTCCAGGGAGGCGAAGCGCGTCTGCTTGCCGATCGCCTCGGCGGCCACCTGGTCGACCGACGGGCCCAGCAGAATATCAGCGCCTTCGGTCTTCTTGGGGTGCACGCCCGTCAGGAACGAAGCAGCGGCGCGGGCATGGTCACCGGGGCCATCGCCTAGGGCTTGGCCGTTCTTGTGCGCCAAGCCGGAGAGCACCAGCATCTTTTCGCGATAGGCAGCCAGCGGTTGCATCACGCGGGAAAGTTCATAGTCCTTACCGGCAGCGGCGGGCGTCCAAGCGGGCATGATGATGCCGTTGGGGACGTAGCAAAAAGCGAGGCGGCGTGGCGCGGCAACCGCGGCTTTGGCCGGCGCAGCGGCAAAGGCCGGCGTCATCGCGTCGAGCATCGGCAGCGCGATTCCCAGGCCTAGGCCCCGCAACAGGGTCCGACGATCAAGTGACTTACGGGTGATAAACATGGCTTTACCTCGCTGACGCTATTTTTACGGCCGTTGGGCCCTTCGGAGCCGGTGCCCGCCGCATTTGGAACGGCAGACTCTCGACGATTCCCATCACCAGGCTCGAGAAACGATAGTCGTCGCGAGCCAAATTCCGGCTAATTGATCTTACTACGGGCTTATCGGCGCGTTCGAGGCCCCGGCCCAGGCCATAAGTGAGAAGCTTCTCGGTCAGGCAGCCGATGAACTCATCCTGCCGGGTCCGCAGCAGCGCCTTCAGGTCGGCCGGGCCATTCAGTTGGACGCCATTGAGGGTGCCCGAGGCGTCGATGGGGAACCTGCCGTCCTGCGTGCGCCAGCGCCCAATGGCGTCGTAATTCTCGAGAGAAAAGCCAATCGCGTCCATGCGCGCATGGCAGGAAGCGCAAGCCGGGTTCGCCCGATGCTGTTCGAGTTGCTGCCGCATGGACGCCGTGGCGCCGATCTCTTCGGTCTTGAGTTCCGGCACATTCGGCGGCGGAGGCGGCGGAGGCGCGGCCAGGAAATTCTCAAGGATCCACTTGCCGCGAATCACCGGCGACGTCCGCGTCGGGTAGGACGATACGGTGAGGATACTGCCTTGCGTCAGCACGCCGCTGCGTTGATCACCGGTAAGTGCCACACGCCGGAAGCGCGAACCCTCCACGCCTTTGATGCCATAGTACTTGGCCAGCCGTTCATTTAAGTAACTGAACGGGCCATCGAGAAAATCGACTACGCTGCGATCCTCCCGCATCACGGCTTCGAAGAATAACTCCGTCTCGCGCCCCAGGCTTTCACGCAACTCGGGATCGAATTCGGGGAACTTATCGGGGTCGGGCTTAATTTGGCTCAAATTGCGTAAGTGCAGCCACTGCCCGGCGAAATTCGTCACCAACGCGCGGGACTTACTATCGGCCAGCATCCGCTTCACCTGCGCGCGCAGCACGACGGGCTCACGTAGTTTCTTCTGCGTGGCTAAAGTAAGTAACTCATTGTCCGGAAGGCTGCTCCACAGGAAGAAACTCAAGCGCGAGGCAAGGTCCAGGTCCGTTACTCGTTCCACCGGCACTTCGCCCACCTTCGCCGGCAGGCCCGCCTGCTCCAACCGGAAGAGGAAATTCGGCGACACCAGCATGCTCTTCAAGGCCAATTGCACGCCCGCGTCGAACGTGCCGCCGTCCTGACGGCCCATGCGGAAGAAGCGCATCAATGCCGCGTTTTCGGTGATCGTTACCGGACGGCGGTAGGCCTTGCGCGCCAAGCCGGAGAGGATCGTCTGCGCGCACGCCTCAGTCTGTTCGCGGCAAGTGAAGATGCGCTGGCGGCTGGGGCTGTTCAAATTCGGCTTCGGGTTGAAGGGCCCGCCGATCTCGACGAAGTCCACATTCAGCAGCTTCGGCGCGACGTCCTCGGTCTTCCAGGTCTCTTCCAGGAACGTCACCGCCACCTCATGCCGCCCCGCCGTCACGGGCAGGCGCAACTCAAAGCGGCGTTTCTCTTCCTCTTCTTCTTCCATGCTGATCGGCGTCTCGAAAAGTTTAAGGCGCACGCCATCGAGCCGCAGGTCGAGCAGCGGCGCGGGAATCGACTTATCGAATTGCCCCGACAACCGAATCCGCATCAGATAATCCCCATCGGCCGGGAAGCGATGCTTCACGATCAGTCCGCCGCGGGTACCGAAGGGCAAGTCGTCGCTGATGCGCACCCGCTGGGAGCGCCGCCGGTCCGTAGTGTACTTGTCGAGCGCGGGCGAAATCTTCACCAAGCCCAAGGCCTGCCGCGATACCTTGCCGGCCGCGCTCAAATACTTCTCCATCAACAGCGGCGGCAGCGAGAGCACGTCAGCGATGTTATCGAAGCCGTAGCCAGCATCGTCAGCCGGGAAGTCATCGGCGGGCGTAAAATCGACGGCGAGGAGATCGCGCATCGCGTTGTTGTACTCGGTGCGATTCAGGCGATGCGCGGTGACGCGGCCCGGGTCCGGCCGTTGGGCCGCCAGACGGTCGAGTTCGGTCTCGGCCCAGGCGGTGAAGCGCGAAGCAACGGCAGGTACCGGTTTCGGGAAGCCCACCGGCGGCATTTCGCCCGTCTTCACCTTGCGCAGAATTTTTTCCCACTCGTCCGCATGAGTGGTGAGGGTGGCGGCGGAAGTGAGTTGATCCACT
>JBBQQS010000158.1:0-10215 GCA_038215525.1 Bryobacterales bacterium | reverse complement strand
ACTTCCTTGCCCATCACAATGGTGCCGGTGCGCTCGTTGACGACGATGCGGGCGGTACGGTCGGCGAGCACGGTAAGGCCTTCGATGGCGGCCATGAAGTCGACGCCGCGGGTGGCATAGCCAGGGGGTGTTTCGACGCGCACGGCGCCGGAGCTTTCAGGCGTCGCTTGGCCGGCGCCAAAGCGTTCGTTGATGACGGCGGCGATGCGGGCGGCGGTGGTGAAGTCGGCTTGGCGGAGTTGCAGGCGAATGGTCTGGCCCAGGGCCACTGTGGGCGCGGCGCGCTCGACGATGGCGCCGCTGGGGACGCGCCCGGCAGTGGGGTGATTGAGAGAAGTGCTGGCGCCGGCCCCCTTGGCGACGAAGCCGCCCGTGATGACGGAGCCTTGCGCGACGGCATAGATCTGTCCATCCAGGCCGCGTAAAGGGGTGGCGATAAGGATGCCGCCTTGCAGGTTGGTCGCGTCGCCCAGGGCTGCCGCCGTTAGGTCAATCCGTGTGCCGGGCTGGGCGAAGGGAGGCAGGTTGGCGGTCACCATCACGGCTGCCATGTTTTTCACCTGAAAGCCGCGGGAATTCACCTGCACGCCCATGCGCTCCAATATGTTGGCGAGCGTTTGGGCGGAGAAGATCGTTAGCAGCTTGTCGCCCGTGCCCTGCAAGCCCACGACCAGGCCATAGCCGATCAACTGGTTTTCGCGCACGCCTTCGACGGAGATTAGTTCCTTTACCCGCGTCGCCTTGGGCGCGGGGGCAGCGGCAATGGCTAAGCCGGGCAGCAGGCAGTAGGTGAGAAGCCGCGTCAGAATGGCAACACCCCGAGTAACAGGCGATAGAGCAGATTGGGCCGCCGCACGACGTCGTCGACTACGCCGCGGCCGGTCACCTTTACCTCGAGCTGCGCGATTCGGTCCGAGGGGACTTGGTTCAAGGCCGAGATGTCGTTCCAACGCACGATGCCGCGCACGCTCACCGTCTGGCGCTCCGAGTTGACGGCTACTTGCTTGGTGCCCGCTACCAGCAGGTCGCCGTTGGGCAGCACCTCGACAATGCGCGCAGAGAGGGTGGTGTTGAGCGTGTTGGTGCGGCTGGTGGTGCCTTGGCCCTGCAGATTCGAACTGCCGGTGAGCCCCGTGAGGTTGGCGAGCACGCCGGCGGCGCGCGTGGGCCCGGCCAAGGCCGAGACGTTCGCATTGGCCGAACTCTTGCGCGTCGCCGTGGTGATGCCTCGGTTGTCGGCCGAAGCACGGTCCGAGACGACGATGGTGACAATGTCGCCGGCCTGGTTGGCGCGGAAATCGCGCGAGAGGTCGCTGAGCCGGCTGCCTGGGACGAACGCCGAGCCCGGCGAGATGGGGGCCGGCAGGGCGGTGGCGCGGGCGGCCTCCAAGTGCTCTTCGAGCGGCGTCTTTACGGGCTCGCGCCCCTTTTTCCCGAGCGGCCAAGCGGCCAGAACCAACAGCAACAGGCTAGGGGCGAACATCGGTGGTTTCCTCCGGTTTGGTCGTCTGGCGTGTGGGTGCGATCGCGGCGCGGCCCACGCCGGTCACCCGCGACGGAAAGCGGCGGCCGGTAAGCGGATTGTGCAGCAGGACCGTCTCGCCCTTCCGGCCCGAGGACTCCGCTTGGGCCGTGAGCGTCGCTTGCGATTCGCCCGGCAAGTCGACCGTAACGGTGTCGCCGCGTTCGATATCGCGCCGAACGGCCAGCAGGTGGCTCATCACCGGCGCTTGGGCTGCCATCGGACGCCGGACGCGCCGTCCGATGGCGAGCATGGGATCCTCGAGCGGAGCTTCCCAGCCCGGGTAATCGACCAGTTCGACCCGGGTGACATCATTCGCGGACACGATCCGGCCCGCTTCGAGGTCGCGCGTCGCGATCACGCCGAGCCGCTTTCGGGTCACCCGTGCCCGCGCCCAGACGGGGTACGCCCGGCCGCCGGCCGCGACTAATTGTCCGCGCCAGAGTACGGGGGGTGGCAGGCTTCCGGCCTCGCTGAGACGGGGCAGATGGGGCAGGGCTTGGGGCAAAAACTCGATCCGGCCAGGAGGTGCTTCGGGTGGCCCGAAGGCGTTCAATTCGATCTCGAAGCCTACGCCCGCAGTGCGCATGGCCGCGAGCAGTTTTTCGCGGTCGAGGGGGTGAACGATGCGCTCAAGGCAGACGCCAGCCGGGGCTAATGTGAGGCCTAGCGCGCGGCCCAGGCGTAAGAAGTCGCCCGGTGCGATCCAACGTGTGACACCCGGCGCGGGCGCATATGCCACCTGGGTTGCCCCCGGCAGGGTGGCGAAGGCCGGATCGATCCGGGCCAAGTCTGCTGCCGTCACCCGGTCCTGGCCGATGGCGAGGCAAGCCGGCTCGGTCGCCCCCAGCATCGGCCACAAGCTCGCGAGCGCCAAGCTAGCGAGCGACCGGCTCACGAGCGACCGGCTAGCGAGCGACATTGTTCACCTGCTGGTACATCTCGTCCGCGGCTTTGACGACCTTGGTGTTGGCTTCGTAAGCCCGTTGGCTGACGATCATGCTGATGAACTCTTCGACGACGTTCACGTTCGAGTTTTCGGTGTAACCCTGGAGCAGCGCGCCGATGCCCTCCTGGCCGCCCGGATTGCCGACCACCGGCTCGCCGCTCGCGTCGGTGGGCGCGTACAGATTCCGGCCCAAACTATTTAAGCCGGCGGGATTGACGAAATTCGCCAACTGAATCTGCCCCACCACCTGCGAGGCGGCCTGCCCCGGCTGGCTAAAGCTGACCGTGCCGTCGGCGGCAATGGTGATCGCCTGCGCATTGGGGGGAATGGTGATCTGGGGCTCGAGCGGATCGCCGTCCTGGGTGACGACGTTGCCATCGCGGTCGAGATGAAACTGGCCTCCGCGGGTGTAGGCGAGTTCACCCGAAGGGCGCCGGATCTGGAAGAAGCCCTTGCCCTGCACCACCATGTCGAGCGAGTTGCCGGTCAACTGAAAGCTGCCTTGCTCAAAGACGATGGAATTCGAGCTGGCGCGCGCGCCGAGGCCCAATTGCAAACCCGTGGGGATGACGGTTTGGGCGGTGGCGGCGGCCCCGGGTTGCGAAAGCGTCTGGTACATCAGATCCTGAAACTGCGTGCGCCGCATCTTGAAGCCCACCGTGTTGGCGTTGGCCAGATTGTGTGCGATGTTGTCGATGTTCACCTGTTGGGCGACCATGCCGCTGCCGGCGCTGTAAAGAGCTCGTATCATATTGGTTCTTTTCTATTTGGTTTCGAGGAAGACGCCTAGCTGAACTTGGCTACTTCCTCCACACTGCGGCGATTCATTTCGCCGCCAATCTGCAGCGCCTTCTGCAGACTCTCAAACTGCCGCATGACGTTGATCAAGCGCACGGCGGACTCGGCGGGCGTTACGTTCGCCGTTTCGAGCTTGCCCTGATGCACCTCGGCGGCCGTGGCCCGGGGCAAGGGGTTGGGGGCATCGAAGGCGAAGTAGTTACCGGAGCGCTTCTCGAGTAGTTGGGCTTGCTGGGGCTGCGCCGGATCGACCACCAACAGGCGGTTGACTACTTGCCCATCCTGCCGGACGCTGCCATCCCGACCAAACTCGATCGGACGGCGCGGGTCGAGCAGAATCGGTTTGCCTTCGTTGCCCAGCACCGGCAGGCCGTCCTGCGTCTCGAGCCGCGACCGTCGCAGGGGCTGCGGGTCCTCGATGGGGACGAGGCGAAAGTGGCCATCGCGGGTGTAGAGCAACTCGGGCGAGCTTCCTGCCGCTTTCCCGTTGGTTTGGGTGACGAAGAAGCCTTTGCCTTCGAGCGCCACGTCGAGCGCGTCGCCGGTGGAGGCGAGGACGCCCTGCGAGAAATCCGTCCAGCGGGAGTCGATGTCGGGCTGCTGCGTGGGGTCGTAGGCGCCGGTGGTAGCGTCGTAGGCTTCGGCCGCGGCGTATCGTTGGTAGAGCTCGCGGTCGGCTTTGTAGCCGGTCGAGTTGGCGTTGGCCAGGTTGTTGGCGAGCAGGTCGAGCGCTTCCACTCGAGAGCGGATTCCAGCGGCGGCGGTAGCGGTTAGCGCGTCCATTGCCGGAGGGTCTTGCAATTCGGGGGCCGAACCGGAGTGTCGGCTTTGGCCACGAAACTGCAGTGTCCTGGCCGTGCTCGACGTCGCCTTCCGCTCTTCCCCGATCCCGCCGAACCCGATTCACCCGAACCCGATTCACCCGAACCCGATCCACCCGAAGCCGATCCTCCAGCAGACCGGGCCGGCACCGTTCGCGCGTCCCGCCGAGCGGGGCGGAATCGTGCCGGATTCGGGGCGCGCCAAAGGGTTCGCGCAGGGGCCGCAAACTGCCGCCGGATTGCGCGCCAACGGCTTGGCGGAGGCGAAAGGCGCGCCCGCGCGGTTTGCCGAGGATCTTGAGCAGGCGACTGCGGCCCGAGAGGCGCGCGAAGAAGCGCGCAACGGGCGGTCGGATCGCAAAGCCAAGGCAGCTCAGTCAAAAGAGGACCCCGGCGTGGGCGACGAGCCGCGTGCCGTTGTGACACCGGCGCCACCAATTTGGAACCCGATTTGGTACGCTTTGCCGCCGATCTCTCTCCTGGAGGCAGCGGCAGTGCCCCCGGTGGGCGGTCCGGAAGTAGCGCCAGGGCTCGCTGATTCGTCCGCCCGGGCCTCGGCTCACCCGGCGTCGGGTGACCAGCTTTCGGCAGATGCCAAGATCTTGCCGGAAGAAGTTTTGGCACCCGGGATGGTTCTCGTGACCCCGCCGTTGACGGAGGCACCGGGAGCGCCAGCGGTTGCATCGGCTCCCGCCGTGTCCGTCGCGCAGGGTCCTTGGCCCGCTACCGCCCAGCCGATGGCCGTACCCCCGGCTGAGGTCGAGTTAGTCGAGTTGCCGGCCACCGCCAGGCCGCTGGCTCTGTCTCCGGTTCCTGGGCCCCGGCTTGCGCCGGCGGTCGAAGATGAGCCTGCGACGGAACGCCTGGAACTCGCGCCGTCCGGTCTCGATCCAGGTCTCAAATCGCTCTTGTCTTCGCCGGAAGCCCCTCCGACCCTCGCGAATCCGAACCCGGATCGCTCGCCCGAGCCGCGTGGCGCGCCTAGTTCTCTGGACGCTGGGCCGACCGCCGCTGACCGCTTCAGTTCGGCTGGCCCACCCGACTCGCGGATGGCCCTGGGGATAACCAAAGCCGGCTGGCTGGCGCTGTTGCCGCTGGCATTCTCGGCGCGGCTCGATCCGGTTCCCGGAGTGGCCGAAGCGCCTGAAGTGCCTGAAGTGCCCGAACTGGTTGCGGTGGCGGAGAGGGGTCAGGGTGCGGGAGCCGCCGCGCCCGCGCTCCTCCCCGCGCTGCTCTCCGGGCTGGCGCGAGAAGACGCTAGGCCTTCCGATGGCTTGGCGCCATCGGAGCCGCTCCCGATAGCGAGCCCGGTAGCGACCTTCCCAGCGGCGGAGGGAGGCGAAGCCGGGCCCGATTCCGGCGCCCGGGACGGCGAGCGCCCTCTCGAAGGTCCCCGCGGCGAGCGGCCTCCAGCGATAACCGGAGCCCATAAAGGGGAGCCCGGGGCGATCTTTGCGCCCTCCGGAGGATTTGAGCCCGCCCGTGCGACTTCGCCGGGAGCCAAGCTTGGGCCGGCCACTCTGACGGCGCCCGCGGCGCCGGAGCTGGCCCCGGAGCGGCTCCTGCCGGCGCCGCGGGAACTGGTGCTCACGCTTCCGGCGGGCGAAGACGGATCGCTGACCCGGGTTCACGTCCGGGATCACAACGGCGCCGTCGAGGTCGCCGTCCGGACCTCGGACTCCCAACTGTCGCATTCGCTTCAGGACGGGCTGCCGGATCTGGTGCGGCACCTCGAATCGCCGGGCTTTGCCGCAAGCGCGACTCGCGGCGATTCGCCGGAGGATTCGTCTTACGAAGGCCAATCCAACGAAGGCCAATCCTACGAAGGCCAGAACCAGCCCCGCGAGGGGCGGGACGGAAGTGGGGATCACGCGCGCGGGCAGCCCGGCGAGCAGCGCCGCGAGCGGCTGGCACGTTGGCGCGAAAGCCTCGGCTTATCCTGATCCAATTTTAGATCGACGAAAAACAGAAAGAAGGAACTCAAATGATTAACCTCCTAGCGGCCCAAAGCGCCTCGAACGAGCCTGTGCCGGCGACCGCCAAAACCGCGACCAACGACGCCTTGGCCAACAAAGAAGTCTTCTTGAGCTTGCTGGTAGCGCAAATCAAGAACCAGAATCCGCTCAATCCCACCGATAGCGTGCAGTTCCTGACCCAGCTTTCGCAGTTTACGCAGACTGAACAAACCCTGGGCATTCGCGACGACTTGAAACAGATCAAGGACGCCATCGGCAAGCTTCAGGTTTCGAGCGCCGCTTAGCCCGACCCGCGCAGAACGAAAGAGAGAAACGACCTAGCCCATGTTTACTTCATTTTCCACCGCCTTATCCGCGCTTGGCGCCCATTCGACCGCCGTCGATGTGGTGGCCAACAACCTCGCCAATTTGAATACCGCCGGCTTCAAGGCCAATTCGCTGGCCTTTTACGATCTGGTGTCGGCCTCCTTCGGCCAGGGTGATACCCAGATTGGCTTTGGCGTCAGCCGCCCGATCACGATACGGCAGTTTACGCAGGGCGCCATTCAGGCCTCAAACAGCCCGCTCGATGCCGCCATCCAGGGCGACGGGTTTCTGATTGTGCGCACGCCTGCCGATGGCCTGCTCTATACCCGCGGCGGAAGCCTCACCGTGGACCGGGACGGTAATTTGTTGACCGGCAAAGGTCTGCTGGTGCAAGGCTGGAGCGAAAAAAACGGCACGCTTACCGCCAGCGGGCCCATTGGGCCGATTGTGGTCCCCGTGGGCACCATCCGCCCGCCGAAGGCGACCACCTCCCTCAGCTTTGACATGAACCTGAACGCGGCGGCCACGGCCGGGCCGCCGCCCGATACGTTTACCACTTCGATTCAGGTCTTCGATTCGCTCGGCAGCCCGCTGGTGGCGACCGTAAATCTGGTGAAGAGCGCCACCGCGAACGCCTGGGATTACTCGATCTCGGTGCCCGACTCGGCCGTGGCGAGTCCCGTAACGCCGGTGACCGGAACGCTGACCTTTAGTGCCGACGGTAAGCTGGTGACGCCCGCCGTCACGGACCCGCAACCAGCCCTGCCCGTGACGGGCTTGCTCAACGGCGCGCAGCCCATGAATCTGACCTGGAATCTCTACAACGGCGCCGCGCCTCGCGTCACCCAATTTGCGGCCACCTCGGCCGTGGCGGCCAATTCGCAGGATGGCAATCCGGCCTCGCAACTGACGCAGGTGCGTTTGGCCGATGGCGGCAAAGTGGTGGCCATTTACTCGAACGGACAACAACAGGTAGTGGGCCAGTTAGCCATGGCCTCGATTCGCAATCCGGACAGTCTGGTGGCGGTGGGCGATAACAATTTCCAATTGAGTTCGCGCAGCGCCCTGCCGGCGATCGGCGAACCGAATACCGGCAGCCGCGGCGGCGTTTTGGGTAGCGCCCTCGAATCTTCCACCGTGGATATTGCCCGCGAATTTACGAATTTAATTGTCTTACAGCGCGGTTACCAGGCGAATACGCGCGTAGTTACCACCACGGACGAGATAAGTCAAGAAACGATTAATCTCAAACGCTAATCCCGTTGACGGGAGTAACCGATAGATAGGGTGGAGGAAACATGGATCATCCCGGCGAGTTAGATCATTTCTCCGAAATTCCGATGGATGTCGAAGCGGAGTTAGACCGAAAGATCATGACCATGAGTCAGATCCTCGATCTGGAAGCGGGCGCGGTAATTAAGCTCCGCCGTTCGGCGGGCGAGAATATCGACTTACTCATCGGCGGGTCGCTGGTGGCCTTCGGCGAAATCGTGGTGCTCCAGGAAATGATGGGCATTCGGATTACGGATTTCCGCGCCGAAGGCTAAACGATGGACACCGATCGAACAAGGAGGATCGAGCGTTGGAGATAGCGAGGGAGATCATGGCGGGCTTGATGGTGTTGGGGTTGCTTGGCGTAAGTCTGTACGTCTTGCGCCGTTTTGCGCGGCCCCAGCCAGGGCCCGAAGACGCGCTGCGGACCCTGGGTAAACTGCGGTTGTCCGAACACCTGGTGCTGCATTTGGTGGACTGTGGCGGCGAACGCTGTCTGGTGGCCGAACAGAAGACGGCCTGTTCGCTGTTGACCTTGCGCGTGGACCGCGAGCCGGCGCCGGGCGCCCCGGCGGGTACTCGTTCGTTCGTCGCAGGTCGCGGATGTTGATCTTCGCGGCGTCCGAACTGCGCCTCACCACGCCGCTGGAAATAGTCTCGGTGTTGTCGCTGCTGGCGCTGTTGCCGGCGGCGCTCGCCAGTTTGACTCCGTTCCTGCGCATTACGCTGGTGCTGCACTTTCTCCGTCAGGCCCTGGGAACGCAGACGGCGCCTTCGAATCCGGTTTTATTGGGACTCGGTCTCTTTCTCACGATGTTAGTCATGCAGCCCGTGGCGCGGGAGTTACAAGCCAAAGCGCTCGACCCTTACACGAAAAACGAAATGACGTTACTGCAAGCACTGGAGGCGGCGCGCGATCCGGTCCATACCTTTCTGCTGCGCTTCGCGCGAGAAAAAGACCTGCAGCTATTTCTTGAACTAACCAAAACTCCCCCCCCGAAGCGGCCGCAAGACGTGGAGTTACGGGTGCTGATGCCGGCCTATGTCCTGTCGGAGTTACGGACCGGCTTTCAAATTGGCGCGGTGCTATTCCTGCCTTTCCTGGTTATTGACTTAGTAGTGGCTTCCGTGACTTTATCGATCGGCATGGTGCAGCTGCCGCCGGCAATGGTGTCCGCGCCCTTCAAGATCCTGCTGTTTGTCTTAGTCGATGGTTGGAATCTGGTGATTGGTTCTCTGATGCGGAGTTTCGCGTGAAAGGTGCCCCACGATGAACGCCCAATTGGGTGCTGAGTTAATCCGCCAGGCTTTGTGGACGGCGATGTGGGTGAGTCTGCCGCTGTTGGCCGTGGCGCTGGTGGCGGGTGTGGTGATTGGCCTGGTGCAACTGGTGACCTCGATTCAGGATCCGGGCTTTGGCACGGTGCCGCGCTTGGGCGCGTTTCTGGCGGCGCTGGTGATCTTTCTGCCCTGGATGTTTACGGTGCTGATGAGCTACACGACCAAGCTCTTTGGGGACTTGGGCCGCTATGCTCGCTGAAGCAGGTGTGACTTTGCGCTTGCCGGGCGAATTGCGCGGCGTCTGGCTGCTCGCGAGCGCCTTTCTGGTCTGCTTGGCGCGGGTGGGCGGGCTGTTCGTGTTTTTCCCTTGGCCGGGCTGGCGCACAGCCTCGCCCCTGCCGCGTGTTTTTCTTACCGTGGCCTTGTCGGCGGCGCTCGCGCCAAGGCTCGTGGCCATCTTCCCGGCCGATGCACTGTCGACGCAGAACGCGCCCGCCCTCTTGATCGCCGAAGCCGCGCTGGGCTTTAGCGCGGGGCTGGTGCTCTTGTTCATGATGGAGGCGCTGGCCTTTGGTGGCCATCTGATCGGCACCCAGGCGGGCTTTAGCTACGCCTCATCGATCGACCCGGCCTCGGAAGCCGATTCGACCGTCATCCCCGTTTTGATGCAGTGGCTGGGCAACGTCCTCTTCTTCGCCGCCGGCTTCGACCGTTGGCTGATGCGGGCCATGGTGGGAAGCCTGGAGCAGATCCCGCCGGGCGCCTGGCACTTGTCGAGTGGAGCCTTTGAGATGGTGACGAGACTGCTGAGTTCGTCGCTCGAGATCGGCGTTCGCCTGGCGTTGCCGGTGGCGGGCTTTCTGCTGCTGGTGGATCTGACCTTGGCCGTGGTGGGTCGCCTCAATGCCCAGTTTCCCTTGCTCAATATGGCGTTTCCGCTCAAGACCGGACTCGCCACGCTGAGCCTTGGCGCCACCATCGGCCTTGTGCCGGGCGTGTATGCCCGGTTGATGGAACTGGCGGGCGAAGCCTTGGGAGGCGTATTGCGCTGGCCGTAGGCCTGGGCACGCGAAGCGATGCCACAGGCCGGCCAAACCGAAAAAGCAACGCCGCAGCGCCTCAAAAAGGCGCGCGAACAAGGCCGTTTCGTATCGAGCCGCGAACTGCTCTCTTCGCTCGAGTTCCTGGCCGCCGTCTATGTGATCACCCACTACGGCCCGGGCTGGTTCTTAAGTTTGCGTGGTCGTACGAGCCACTGGATCGAGGTCGCTTTCAGGGCGCCCGAGCTCA
>JBBQQS010000157.1:0-10215 GCA_038215525.1 Bryobacterales bacterium | reverse complement strand
CCAGATCGCGCCGGAAGTCGCTGCCGTTCACGTAGAGGTAATGGAAGCCGTAGTCCCCGGCAAAGCGATCGATCTGCCGAAAGCACTCCACCGTCGCCTGCTGATCCTCGGCGTACCAATATTTGGTCGGAATCACCCGGTGCAGCGAGTAGCGGCCGGTAAACAGATACAGGGTGGGGTCATCGTAAGCCATCACGCGCTCGGCGGCGGGCAAGTGCTGCTTCATCCAGCGATACGCGGCCTGCTTCTCCGCAAGGTCCAGCCGGCCTTGGACGTAGCCATCGGGAATCACGCGAAAATCGGCTTCTAGGTGCCGCCCCACGCTCATCGACAGGGCCATCGCCACCACCGAGGCGATCAAGCCCCCGGCGATTTTCTGGTCGCGCGCGGGCTTTGCCATCACTTGCCGGATCATCGCGAGTAGGTTCCGCAGTTCGACAAAGAGCCCCGCCAGGCACAGGGGTAAGAGCGGCAGGGTGAAGCGCTCGTTGGGCGGAAAATGCCAAATCAGCAAGATCGCCGACGACAGGGCCGCATAAAGGATATAGGCACGCATCCGTCCGTCGCGATAGAGCCGCACAATACCGGCGACGGTCACCAGGCCCGCGACCATGGTCGCGATTTTGGTGAGGAAATCGAGCTCCGTCTTCGGTAAGGCGAAGGCACCCACGCCCAGCAGTAACTGGTCAAGGTTCTTCCACATCACCACGGGCAAGGTCTGCCAGGTGACGTTCAACATCTGGTAGGCCAAGTAGTTGGTGGATTCGATATTAACCAAGTCGAGCGACGGGCTGCGGTGCACGGCGCACCACGCCATCCAGCCCGCCACCGCCGGGCTCATTCCGGCCACGAACCGCCACGCTTCCCGGCGTTGGCCCAGCAGCCAATAGAAGAGCGGGAAGGAAATCAACAACGGCAGCGCCGCGGTGCGTGTCAGGTACGCCGCGCCCGCCATCAGGCCGGCGGCCAGGGCCCAGCGGCGCTCGCCCAGCAGTAGGGTCGCCAGCAGCAGGCCGGTGAAGGGAATCTCCGTAAACAGACTGGTGCCGAAGGCCAGCACATAGGCATTGAAGCCGAGCATCGCCGCGAGTCGCGAGTCCAACCCGTGCCGCGCGAAGTAGACCGCCGACAGGCCGATCAGCCCTGGGATGAAGATCCACTGCAGCAACATCGCCCAGGGCAGCATCGCCGGAAAGCCCGGTCCCCAGCGCCAGAGGGTCGACAGGTACAGCGGGTAGAGTGGCGGGTATTTGGTCTGCGCCGGCTCGTCCGGCAGGCTCAGGATGCGATACCCGCGGCCATCGGTGAGCGACTTGGCCGAAATCAAGTAAATGCCGTCGTCGTGCAGTTCGCCAATGCGCGGCAGGTCGCGATACGTCCACGCAAGCCACGCCGACGGCACGCACGCCAACACCAGAATTGCCCACGCCCATCTGTTCATCCTAGGAAAGCCCATCTGTTCATCCCAGGAAAGCCCATCTGTTCATCCCAGGAAAGATCGGCAGGCTTGGCCTTAGACTGTATAAAGTGCCTGATCAACTCGCTTACCTCAAAAAAGGCCTCGCCGAACTCATCCCCGAGGAAGACCTCGTCCAGCGCCTCGCCAGCGGCAAAAAGCTGCGCGTCAAAGCCGGCTTCGACCCTACCGCGCCCGACCTCCACCTCGGCCACACCGTCCTACTCCGCAAGATGAAGCATTTCCAGGACTTAGGCCACCAAGTCATCTTCCTGATCGGCGACATGACCGGCCTGATCGGCGACCCCACCGGTCGCAACACCACGCGCCCGCCCTTAACGCGCGCACAAATCGACACCAACGCCGAAACCTACAAAGCCCAGGTCTTCAAGATCCTCGACCCCGATCTCACCGAGGTCCGCTACAATTCCGAGTGGCTCGAGCCACTCAAGTTCGAAGAAGTGGTCCGCTTGTGTTCGAAGTACACCGTCTCGCAGCTCCTTGAGCGGGCCGAGTTCCACAAGCGTTACGAGGCCGAGGTCCCCATCTCGGTGCACGAGTTTCTCTATCCGCTGTCGCAGGCCTATGACTCGGTGGTGCTCGATTGCGACGTCGAGATGGGGGGCACCGATCAGAAGTTCAACCTGCTAATGGGCCGCGACATCATGCGCGACTACGGCAAACTGCCGCAAATCATCGCCACTGTGCCGATCCTCGAAGGCTTGGACGGGGTCGAGAAGATGTCGAAGTCGAAAAATAACTACGTCGGCGTCACCGAGCCGGCGGCCGACATGTTCCGCAAGCTGATGAACATGGCCGATACACTGGTTTGGCGCTACTACGAGTTACTCACTGATTTTTCCTTGGCCGATATCGCCGATATGCGAGCGGCGGGCGATCCGCAGCGGTATAAGAAAGAGCTGGCGGCCCGCATCGTCACGGACTTTCATGGCGCCGACGAGGCGCGGGTCGTGGAAGGCGCTTGGGGTGGCTGGCCGGCTTTCGATACCCTCGACAAATTCGCCGCGCCCGATCCGCGCTTAAACCGCGTGTTAGTGGCGGCTAAGTTCTGCGGCTCGGTCACCGAAGCCGATAAGTTGATTAAGGGAAATTCCGTGGGCCTCCAAACCCATCCGGGCCACGTGGAGGTCGCAGTTACTGGCCCGTCGCAGAAACTCGACCCCGGCCATTACACCGTCCGCGTGGGAAAACGTTACAAAGGCGTCGAAATCTAAGCCGGCCTATGCCCAGTACACGCCGCGCCGCCGTCGTGACCATCCTGGCCTCGCTCGCGAGTGTCTTTCTCCTCGACGCGGCTCTTTTTCGCACCGGCATCTATATGCGCTGGGTAGAAGCCGACTCCTCCACTGGCCTTACGGAGTATCGTTTCCGGGCCGAGCGCGACCGTCAACGCCAACCCGGCAACTTAGTGCTAACTTTCGGCGACTCGCGCATGGCGTACTTACCGCGCGTCGCCAATCAGTATACGAGTAACTCGGGTTACGTCTTTCGCCACGCGGGTACCGCCGGGTCAAGCGCCCGCGATTGGTATTACTTGATGCGTGACCTGGACCCCCAAGCCAATCGTTACCAAGCCATCGTCATCGGGCTCGATGACCTCGAAGATGAAGATAGCTTCGTCTCGCGTCAGGACGATCAGCGCAGCCTCCATTACAACGTCGGCCGCCTCGCGCTTACTGACCTTTGGGACTTCGCCATCAGCCATCCCAGCCCCAAATATCAATGGGCAGCCATCCGCGGCGGAATTCTCAAAGGCATCGTCATGCAAGAAGATTTCCATAACCTGCTATTGCATCCGAAGGCCCGCATCCGCAGCGCGAATCTGAATTGGACCGGCTGGGCCGGCTGGGCCTATGATTACGATGACGAAGAACGCTCGCTCGCCGGACTCTCCATCGACTGGAACACGCGGCAACTTACGTTTCCACCCGGCATGGACCCGGGTTACCGCAAAATGTTTCAGGAAACGCTCTTGCGCAAACCATCGCTGGCAACCGGCCTGCGCGGTGACTATCAACGTCATTGGTTCGGCCGCATGGTGAACCACTACCGAAATTCAGCCACGCGCTTCGTTTTCGTCCGCTTGCCGCGCGGCCCTTTGGGTCCGCAAACCGATGTGCCCTTAAACCCAAATAGCTCGATTCGGCAATTGGCCAAACAGCCTCGCGTCTTCGTTGGAGTGCCGCTGCGTTACGTGGAACTCGAGCGGCCCGACTATTTCAAGGACCCGCTACACCTCAATCGCGCCGGTGCCCATGCCTTCTCCAAAATGTTGGTGGACGAGGTCCGCGAGTTGATTGGACCCCCTAACTGATGCTTTTCAACACCGCTCCTTTCTTTGCCTTCTTCGCGGTGGTGCTGCTGCTCTTCTACGCAATTCCCTGGTGGCCAGCGCGTAAGTGGCTCTTACTCGTGGCGAGTTACTATTTCTACGCCAGTTGGAATCCGAAATTCTTACTGCTCCTTGGCGCCCTCACCCTGATCGACTATTTCTGTGCCTTGTGGATTGAGCGGAGCCGAAGGCCGAAGCTCGCCCTGATTCTTAGCCTCGCGGCCAACCTGGGCTTCCTGGGCTTCTTCAAATACACGAATTTCCTGGTCGCTGTTTTCGCACCGCTCGCCGGCCAACCGGTAAGGGTCTTCGACATTGTCCTGCCGCTAGGTATCAGCTTCCATACCTTCCAGAGCATCTCCTACGTGGTCGATGTCTACCGCGGCCAACAAACTGCGATCCGCAGCCTGCCGGACTACGCGCTCTTCATCTCGTTTTTCCCTCAGTTAGTCGCCGGCCCCATCGTCCGCGCCCGCGATTTTTTCCGCGACTTACTCGCCTGGCAGCCCCCCACGGGCGAAGACCTTCGCCTGGGCGCTTGGCTGATGCTCCTGGGCCTCACCAAGAAAATGGCCTTCGCCGACCGCTTCGCCATCGTCTCCGATAGTTACTTCAATCAGCCGGTGCCGGGTCAACTCACGGCAATTACGGGCACCCTAGCCTTCGGGCTCCAGATCTTCTTCGATTTCTCCGGCTACACCGACATGGCGATCGGCATGGCCAAGTTGCTCGGCTTCCATTTCCCCGAAAACTTTCGCCGGCCGTATCTCGCGAGTTCCATCACCGAATTCTGGCGCCGCTGGCATATCTCGCTCTCTTCTTGGCTGCGCGACTATCTCTATATCCCGTTAGGCGGTAGCCGTCATGGCGCATGGCGGACTTATTTCAACTTACTGATCACGATGCTGCTCGGCGGCCTATGGCACGGCGCCAGTTGGAATTTCGTCCTCTGGGGCGGCTACCATGGCTTGTTACTGGGGTTAGAGCGCGCCGCCGGGCTTTCCCAGCCCAGTCGCTGGCTTCGGATACCCCGCACGATCATCACGGTCGCGCTGGTCATGTTGGGTTGGGTCTTTTTCCGCGCCAGTACCTTCGAAGCGAGCCGCTTGGTATTGACGCAAATCTTTACCGGCGAACCAGGCGCCAGCCTACTCAATCGTTGGCAATGGGGCCTCGCCGGACTGGCTCTCCTTGTCGCCCTGATCGAAGACCGCTGGCAAGTTACCGAACGCCTGGCCCGCGGCCCCGCCTGGATTTACATTCCCGCCTTCGCGCTCATGGGCTTAGTCCTCGAACTCTTCGGCGTCTTCGACCAAGCCATCCCGTTCATCTATTTCCAGTTCTAGCTAGCCCCCAGGCAGCTGACAGGCCAGGAGACCTGTCCTACTCGTTGGCACAGTGTGGGACCGGCCTCCTGGCCGGTCGGCTAAGGCTTAAACGAGCTTCTTCGCCTTGATGATCTTCTCCATCACGCGCGAAAAGTCGTCGATCTCCTCGAGCGTCGTGTAGACATTCGGCGTAATCCGCAAGCCCGAAAATTCGTCCTTGTGATTAATGGGCGTCGTAAAAATCCGGTGTTTCTCGAGGAGGTGACCCGATAGCTCAGTCGCGCTAAGTCCATCCACAGATATCAATCCGATACCGCAACTCATTTCCGGATCGTCGCTCGTGAGTAACTTCACGCCCGGCAACTCCCTTAAGCGATTCGACCAGCGCTTGCGCAAATAACGGAACCGCGCCGCCTTGCGCTCCACGCCAATCGATTCGTGGAAGGTAACCGCCTCGGTAATCGAATTTCGCTGCGAAGCCGGATGGGTACCGATCTCTTCGAACTTACGAATGTTCGAGTTCATCGTTTCCGGCGCCGCCATCAACGGCCAGATTCGATCGATCTTGTTCTTCCGCACATACAACATCCCCGTACCAATCGGCGCCAGGATCCACTTATGTAAGCTCGTGCCATAGTAGTCGCAATCCAGTTCGTCGCGCGTAAACGGGAACTGCCCAAAGGCATGCGCCCCATCGACAATCGTTTCGATGCCCCGGGCCCGGGCCATCTGGCAAATCTTCTTCACCGGAAATATCTGCCCCGTCAGGTTGGTGATGTGGCAGATGTGGATCACTTTGGTTTTGGGAGTAATCGCCCGCTCAATCCGGTCATAAAGGTCATCGAGCTTGGCCACCGGCACCGGAAAAGCAATCTGCTTCAGCACCAAACCCTCACGCCGCGCTCGCTGGCCCCAGGTAGTGAGCATGCGCCCATAGTCCTGATTGGTGGTGACGATCTCGTCGCCCGCCTTCAACTCCATGCCCATCTGCACGGTTTCGAGCGCCTCGCTGGCGTTGCGGGTAATCGCGACTTCTTCCGTATCGCAGCCAAAGCATTGCGCCAACCGTCGGCGCACCACTTCGAGCTCCGGACCTAGAATCCGCCACATATAGTACGCCGGACCCATGTTCGAAATCTCAAGGTAGCGCTTCTCGGTCTCCATCACCACCTTGGGCGAAGGGCTGACGCCGCCGTTGTTCAGGTTGATCATGTTGCGATCGACGGTGAAGGCGTGGCGGATGTTCAGCCAGAAGTCCTCATCGCGAGCGACCGTGTCGGCGGGTTGGCCCCAGGTGCCTTGCGCGGCGGCCTGAGCCTGAGTGAGGGCGGAATTCTGAAATGCAGCGGCGAACGTGGCCGCCGCGGTAATGAGATTGCGGCGGTGCATGGATTTAATTGAATCGCGGATCCGGGGGCCCCGTCAAGCCATCTCTTCGATTACGCCCCGGCCAGGCGTACCATCGCCGTTCGTCCATTGCCACTCTTCGTGCAAGCGCAGGCGCCCATCCGGCAGCCATTCGGGCGTTGATCGGCACTTCCCCGTGCGCGTCCCGCCCGGTCCCCAATGCTGATAGCGCATATCCAATTGGCCATCGGGTTCGACGCGCGCCACCAAGGCCCCAAACTTCACTTCCCCGCCCCCATAGGTGGCCCACACGCGGTTGCCGCTTTGCCGATACAGGAAGGTCACGCCCGGCCGATTGTCGCCGTTGTCGCTGTTCTCCACCAACCCAAAAACGCGTCCATCGTAGGTCCACTCCGGCGTCGTCCCTTCGCGCAGGCGCGGGGCCGCCGGCGCGGGATAGGTATTCGAACCGCTGAAGGCCGCCTCAGAGGGGCCAAACTGCTGCAAATGAGCCAAGCGGGCGTCGCCTTCGGCGCTGGTCGGCTCATGCCCCACGGGCACCCACCACTTCACCGCCCCGAATTCCACCAACTGATGCCACATAAGACGATCATAGTGGAATGGCGCGCGCGGCGGGTAATTTCGCGCGCAAGAACGCCTCCACGCGCGAGAGAGGGCCACCCGCAACCGGTTCCGGCACCAACTCACCCGTCTCACGAATCCGAACCGCAATCGACTTAATTCGTTCGCTTAGCCGCGACCACATTCGCACAACCCTGCCCAAGCCCGTCGATGGGCGCCAAGCCATGGATTCGCAGGTCGCCATCTTCGGTGGAAGACGGCGGAAGTTCGTCGACTTTACCGGCTGCAGGTCCGCTACCACCTACTCCCCCGCACCAGATACCGTCTTGGGGGTCGCCGCCCTAGTGAGGTGTAAGACAAAAGGCGTGACCTCAAATGGCATCTTTTCGCGCGCGGACAACAGTGCGACCGCCTTCGTTTTGAGTAATGCCAATTGATTCGACCACGGATCGGCCTTGATCCGCGAGCCCAAGGGCAGAGCGGCAATTTGCTCCATCTTTTCTTCGGACAATGCCGGCGCCTTACGTGCCAGTTCACTCAGTTGGACAAACGTCTCGCCGCTGGCTAACTGGTTCCCAAGATTGGCTTGAATCAGGCCCGGCAGCCGCGGCGCGCGCGCGGCTAGGGCTTTCAAGAACAAACCCGCATTACTTAGTTTTTCGGCGTAGGGCGAATTCTTTAAATACTCAATCGCCTTCTTGCCCGCCGAGGTCGCCTCCGCTTCCGGCCGCCGGAAGCGAAATCGATTCAGCACCTGCGTGTCGCTCAACATGGTGCGGTTGGCAAAGGCAAACTGCGTCTCCGTACGATGACCCAAAGCGATATGCGCCACCTCGCCCGCCAGCACCATGGCCAGACTGGCCTCATCCGGCAGCACGTCGATCAAGCCCCGGCTAATGACAATTGCGCGGCCCACCGAAAAGCTTTCGAGCGGGGTGGTCATCAGGACGCGGCATTCAATGTCGATGTTCAGGTTATTGGTCGCGAGCAAGTTATTTACGACCGCGTTGAGCACTTTGTCCACTTCACCCTTCGGCGCCAGTAACCCGGACTTATCCAGCCGCTCCAGCACGTTCTCTTCCGCCTGCCGCTCCCACATGCGCTGACTCTCGAGCGGCGTGTTCTGTTTCTGCCCCCCCGCGTCGGCCACCTCGGACTCGCTCTCCACCAGGATACTCGTCAGTTCGCTCAACTTATTCCCACCACCCACCTCGTAGCCCCAAAAACGGGTCTGTGCCTTGAAGCGCGGCACGCGTTGTTTGGCGGTAGCGGAATTCGCATTCTCCACATACACATAGGCCGGCACCCAACGGCCCGGCGCCACATTCACTCGCCAACTATCGAAATTAAAGTAAAGTTCGACATTCGAGCTCCAGCGGGAAACCTTGGCGGGCGTAAAGCTGCCGTTTAGCCGGACAATTCGCCGCTCCCGATCCTCCACCCAAATGCGGCCAATAAATCGCCCCGCGGCATTCTCCGCGCGCGGGGCTACGTCAAACACCAAACAACGCACTTCGCCCAGAAACTCGCGGCGCACAAATTCGAAGCTGTAAGTCTGCCGGTCAAAGTTCGTTGCATCGGCAATCATCATCTGCGCGAAGCCGGCGGGCTTAAAGACGATCTGCTTGCCGTGCGCCCGCTGCCGGATCGTCGCTTGATCCAAGAACGACTCGTAGTCGACCCCTCCCGCGATATTTACCCGGCCTAGAAAATATTGGTCGTCCCGGGGACCATCCTCCGGCCCTTCCGGGTCTTCCTGCAGATACGTCTCCATAATTGGATTCAACACCCGCATCTGGACCAAAAATTCCTGCTCGTTTTTCACAATCTCGTCGAGCAGTTTGTCCACCGCACTCTGCCCCGGAGGCGAAGTCTGCGCCAATAGCACCGCCAATGAAGCCACGTAGGCTAAGCCATTACGAATCATCATAAGTTACTTCCTTTATGCAATTTGGAACTGGATCTGGATCACGGCGGGCGCGTCCACGGGATGGCCATCGCGGCGGGCGGGGCGGAAGCGGATGGCTTCGGCGGCCTGCACCGCCGCTTCGTCGAGGCCATGCCCCAAGCCCTTCACCACTCCCAACACGCGGATCTGCCCCGCCGCCTCGAACACCACCCGCAGTTGCACCGTGCCTTCAATCCGCAAGCGCCGCGCCTCTTCGCTGTAGACGGGCTTCGGCTTCTCCAGGATCTCGATCCCTTCAAAGGGCGTCGTGACCACTTTCGCCCGCGCCGAACGGGCCGACGACTGGGCCGACTGGGCCTCATCGCGATCGAAACCCACGCTGGTTACTGTTTCCTTGATTGGCGCCTTCGCGGGCGCGCGGCCGGCCACTCCGTTATCGAACCCCGCACTTACCTGCCGCCTGCGCTTCGCGGGCTGAAAGCCCGTGCCGGCTTCGAATCCCGCACTCGCCGCCACCGCCTTCTGCGTGACCGCGCCCAGGCTGGCTGGGCTCTCGAGCAAGCCCACTTGCACCAACGGCCTCACCGTTAGATGCGGCATGACCACCGTGGCAGCCGGGGCCACCGGTACCGGCGTCATCTCGGGCACCTCGATCCGCAAAGTGGGCCGGGTAACGGGGTCCGGTATCGCCGTGGGCCTGGTGGTCGGGCTCGGCGCCGGCGCGGCTATCGACAGTTGGGCCAGTGGCGGGCGTTCCTCCCAAACGCGGGGTGCCCGGACCCGGGGAACCCGCACCATCACCGGCGGCCTCGGGCGCGGCGGGGCAGCCAGCTTCGTCACCATCCGGGGGCGCGCGGCTGGCTCCCATACCGGCCCGCCGAACAGAAGCAACAACGCAATTACGGCGCAGTGAATCGCCAGACTCGTCCCGGTCGCGGTGAAGCGGGATTGGCGGGGTGGCGGGGTGGGCAAAGTTGAATCCATGGGCAGAGGGCGAAGCGTTCCAACGTGCTTCATGGGTGCTTATCGGCTGGCGTTGGTCCGCTATGAGTACTGGAGCCGAGGTTAGATGTTAAACCGTTCGCGGGCCTACCCCGGGTCCTAAAACCGGGGGTATACCTCCCACTTCTCGGCTACGTACCTCCCAATTGTGCAGTGGCCGAATCATCCCCCGCCGCAAGCATTCCGATGATTGGTGTGCCACAAGAATTGGCGTGGCACAAGAAGAAGCCACCTCGGG
>JBBQQS010000156.1:0-10220 GCA_038215525.1 Bryobacterales bacterium | reverse complement strand
TGGACCGCGTCGTCGGGATATACAGTTACCTTCAAGACGCGCCCGGCATCCGCGAAAGCAAAGGTACCCTCGGTGTGTTTAACCTTGAGGAATAGATCGTAGATGCCCTATGTCACCCACTGCGGCTTTAAAACGTGGGCGAACTGCAGCCGAGGGTCTTCCCGGTAGTTTAGAGCGATTCCCAAGTTGTGCAAAAAGCGGGCCAGTTGCTCCTGTTTCTCGGGCTCCAGTTCGACGTGTCGAGCACAGACTTCCCGGTAAGTTTCGAAGCGAATATAGTCGGATTTCGTCTCCGCCAGTTCCCGCTTGATCGCGACCCACGTGGGCTTAAACGGAGCGCGCACATCAGGCATCGCGTCGAACTCTTCGCGGATCTTTTGGCTAAGTGCTTCCATGGATGGGCCGTCCACACAGTCGGTCTGCACGAAGGCGCGAATGTTTGGATAGCGTTCCAGCCATTTAGCACGGTTCACGTCGAAACGTCCACCCGGCACCTTCTGTTTGTGAGGCACTACGATGACCGGCGTATCCTCTCCTCCGAAAGAGCGGATCATTCTCAGCCAGTAGTCCAGCTCCAGTTCCTGGTCGTCGCGCCGGTGGTTCAAGATCAGCAGGTATAACGCGCGTTGCTGTGGACCTCATAAGGCATATGACATTCAGACTATCGTAAGCGTTACCCCGCGTGCGGCTCGAACTTCCACGCCGGCGGGACCAGCCCCTTCACCCTCAGATACGTAACCACTTGACCCCGGTGATGGGCGGTGTGCATGTAGGCGCGGAAGAGCATATCGAGCGCTGAGTGCGGCGGGGTGTTGGCGAAGGGCTTGATGTCGGTGCGGGTGAGGTCCTTGTCGGTGAGGCGGTCGAGGACGTCGAGCGTATAGTCGAAGGCCGAGACGACGAACTTGCGGACGGCATCGCGATCCTCGAGCGGATATTGCTGGCGGACCTCGGCGTAAGTCTTGGGCAGGGTGTCCTTGGCGCCCACGTTGCCGAAGGCGCGGAAGTAGGCGACGTTGGCCCAAGCGAGGTGGGCGAGTTGATCGCCGAAGGCGCGCTGGGTGGGGTGGGCTTTGAAGCCGAAGCCGTCGCCCGGCATGGCGTCGAGCATGGAGAGCGTGTATTCCTTGGTGTCGAGCCAATGGAGCCGGAAGGTGTCGCGGATGGTCTTGATAAAGGGGTTCCCGGCCTGGGCGGCAGCGGCCGGAGTAGCGGCGAGAGCGGCGGAGAGGAGCCAGTGGCGTCGATGGGGCATCAAAATCATGATTAGCTGCAACACGTGAAGAATGCAATGAACACTTTGCCGACCGCCGGCCTGGCTGCCCGACCCACCGGCATGCCAAGCGCGAACGCTGGGGGTGTGACCGGGTGATTTAGTACTTATTGCGAATCAGTTCAAACTATCCCATCGCGTAACGCGATGGGATAGCTAAGGTGAACTTAGTCTAATTACAGGAATTTCCCCTAGTTCTTAGTGAGAGCCAGCACCAGTGCGGGTACCGTTCGCAGAACGGCCCGTGGGTTTGCCGGAGTGATAATCCGGGAAAATCGGCTTCACGGGTACGGCGATCGGGTTCTTCTTGAGGTCAGCAAGCGCTAACTCGATGGCACGCTCCAACTGGGGATCGTGGCCTTCGCGCCAGGCCTTGGGGTCGAAGTCGACTTCCACATCCACCGAAGTTCCATGGTTTTCTACTTCCCATTTGCCTTCGGGGCTCCAGAAGCCGAAGTGCGGCGCGGTCACCGTGCCACCATCCATGAGGGGAGGATAGCCGCCAATGCCCACCAAGCCGCCCCAGGTGCGCTTGCCCACCACGGGGCCGATCTTGGCGCGTTTGAAGAGCCACGGCAGTAAGTCGCCGCCGGAGCCGGAGTATTCGTTTACCAGCATCACCTTCGGTCCGAAGATGCCGGCCGACGGCGTCGTGGTCATGTTACCGTCGCGCGAAGCCCAAAGGCTCGCGAGTTTGCGCTGCAGGTGCTCAATGACATACTCCGAGGCGCTGCCGCCGCGGTTAAAGCGGCCATCGATGATGGCACCCTGCTTGTCGATCTGAGCGTAGAAATAGCGGTTGAAGTAAGTGTAGCCGCCGCCCGCGGTATCGGGCAGGTGGATGTAGGCGAGTTTGCCGCCGGAAAGCTTATCCACCGCTTGGCGGTTCTCTTCCACCCAGGCGAGCGTCCGCAGCGCGGTCTCCGATTCGACCGGGATCACCATAACCTCGCGCGAGCCGTCGCCGTTCGGATTGGGCCCCAGCTTCAAGTTCACGCGCTTGCCGGACAGGCCTTCGAAGAAGGCGTAGATATTGTCGCTGGCGGTAAGTTCGCGGCCATTCACGTTCAGCAGATACTCGCCACCCTTGGCGCCAACGCCGGGCTGAGTAAGTGGTGCACGGGTTTGCGGATTCCAGTTTTCTCCCGAGTAAACGCGGGCTAAGCGGTAACGGCCCTGTTGCAGGACATAGTCCGCGCCGAGTAAGCCGCCGCCGACTGGTTTGGGTTGGTTCGGCGTGTCGCCGCCGCCAATGTAGAGGTGGCCGACGCTCATCTGGCCCAGCATTTCCTGGAATAAGTAAGTGAGGTCATTGCGGCTGCCCACAGCGCTCAGATACAGCGAGTAACGTTCGTTGGCCGCATGTAAGTCGAGCCCATGGTACTTGGTGTCGTAGAAGAAGTCACGCTCAATGCGCCAGGCTTCCTTGTACATCTGCTTCCACTCGGCGCGCGGATCGATAAACGCCTCCATGCCATCGAGCTTCAAGGCGCCATCGCCCGGCTTCATCGGCGCGGCGGTGGCGACGATGGAGGCATTGCCGCCCGGTAGGCCGACGAGGATCTTTTCGCCGTTAGCGGAAAGCCGGTAAGTGGTTACGCCAGCGGCGAATAAGTCCGACTTACGCTTGGCCAGGTCAAACTTCTGGAGCGGAGCGCCAGGACCGCCGCCGCCGAAGTTACTGGGAAACTCCATGTAAAAGAGCGTTCCCGCCTTGCCGGCTTCAAGGTTGCGGTAACTGCGCGCCGGCAGGGGCAAGGGCACAATGCGCTGGTCGATGCCCTCGAAATCGATCTTGACGGGCTTGGCGTCCTCTTTCTTGGGCTCGTCCTTCTTGGGCTCCCCTGTTTTTAGCTCAGTGACCTTCTCTTCGTCGCTTTCCGGACTAAAGGGCGAAGGCTCGGTCTTCGACAGCACGGCCAAGTAAAGGCTGCTACTGCTGGGCCGATAGGCGGCCGAGAGGTCGAATTCACTGGCCGGGCCTGAATCGGTGGACGAGGCAAAGTAGAGGAACTTGCCACTGCGGTCCCACACGGGCGAATTCGCGTCGCTCAGGCCATCGGTAATGCGATTGGTCTGGCCGCTTTCGACCGAGTAAATATAAATCGCCCCGAGTTGATTCGGCATGCTCTTCGCATAGGCGATCCACTTACTATCCGGCGACCAGCGCGCGCGGAAACCGATCTGGTCGCCGTTAAACAAGCCTTTGTCCACCGCCTTCACTTGCTTAGTGGCTAACTCGAGACGCCAGAGGTTCAGCCGCTTGTCGACAAAGGACAAGTGCTTGCTATCGGGCGACCATTGGACGGAGTAGAAAAACGAGGGCTGATCGCCGAGGGGAATCTTGGTCACCTCGCCGCGCCCGGTCTGGTCGCGCAGGTGCAGCATATACTCGCCGCTCTCGTCGGAGAAGTAGGCGATTAGCTTACCGTCCGGTGACCAGGACGGGTCGCGGTCCGCGACGCCTGAAGTATTGGTGAGGTTGCGGACATCGCCCTTTTCCGCCGGGACGGTAAAGATCTCCCCGCGCGCCTCGGCCACTGCGCGAGCGCCGGTGGGCGAGATATTCCAGTTATTAATACTGCGTGCCAACTTCTCCAGGCGTGGCCTGACGTTGAGTAAGTCAGCCGAAAGCGAAATATTTACCTTAGCCGGCTTCTTACTCTTCAAGTCATAGACGAAGATTTCGCCGAATTGCTCGTAAACGATGGCGTCGGAAGTGGCACTGGCGCTCTTGAAGTCGAGGCCCTTATTTTCCACTAACTGGGTGACTGCTTTGGAACCTGGGTCATAGGAGAACAAGGTGTCCGAACCGTTGCGGTCGCTCAGGAAATAGATCCGGTCGCCCACCCAGAGGGGCGAATGGTCGTTCGACCCGTTGTGCGGGATCTTCACGATGGAAGAGTCCGCCAGATTGGCGATCCAGATGGGCGTCGCCCGGCCGCCGCGGTAGTTCTTCCAAATCTGGTTGGCGCGGGCGAAGGGCAAATAGGCAATCTGCTTAGCGTCGCCGGAGAACGAGCCGGCGGCGGCGATCGGCAAGGGTAACTCTGAGGGGAAGCCGCCGGCCAGGTCCACCGTGTACAAGCGCGGCTTGTCGTTGGCCGTGCCGCCCGAATTCGAGAAGAGCACCCTCTGGCTATCGGGCGTCCAACCCTGGGCCAGATCGAAGCCGGGGTGATAAGTCAACCGCTTGGGGACGCCACCCTTGGCCGGGACGACATAGACGTCGACGTTGCCTTCGTAAGTGCCCGTAAAGGCGACTTGCGTGCCATCGGGCGAGAAAATCGGGGTGCCTTCCGAGCCCAACCCGGAGGTGAGGCGCACGGCTTCGCCACCCCCCCGCGCGACCGACCAGAGGTCGTCCGCGTAAGAGAAGACAATGTGGGTCCGGTTCACCGTCGGGTTCCGGAACAAGGTGCGGTTCTGCGGATAAGCCGCCAGAGCCAAAGCGAAAATCAGAAGCGAGCGCATTCGCTAATTCTAGACGACCACCAAAGGAAAAGGAATCGCGCTAGTCTGAAGAATATGAAGGCGTACTTACTTCCGCTCCTGGTGCTCTCGATAATGTTCACCAGTTGTAGCAGCACTGAAAAAGCAACTACCGGCAGTGGTCCGGTCGATCCCTCGAAATGGACTAAGCAGAGTCCCGCGAGTTATAAGGCCCGTTTTGAGACCACCGCTGGACCCTTCACCGTGGAAGTGCAGCGCGAATGGTCGCCCCTGGGTGCCGATCGTTTCTTTAACCTGGTGCAAAGCGGCTACTTCAACGGCGCGCGCTTCTTCCGCGTCGTGCCCGGGTTTGTCGTCCAATTCGGCCTCAACGCCGACCCCGCCATCACCGCCGCCTGGAAGAGCCAAAACCTGCAAGACGACCCCGTCCGCCGCAGCAATGGCCGCGGCTTCCTCAGCTTTGCGACGTCTGGCCCCAACACCCGCACCACTCAGCTTTTCATCAACCTCGGCGACAATGTGCGGCTCGACCAGATGGGCTTCTCGCCCTTCGGCCTGGTGACGGAAGGCATGGAAGCGGTGGACAAGATCACGGCCGAATACGCCGAGTCGCCGCAGCAGCCGGAGATCGAGCAGAAGGGCGAAGCTTATCTGCAGCAGAACTTCCCGAAGCTCGATAAGGTCACCAAGGCCAGCATTCAGTAGCTAGTGCACCCTAGCCCGTCGCGTAATCGATGGGTCACATTGGTCAAAGAGACTCCAGCGTTTACTACATTTTTCGAGGGCCTGGGTGACCCGCCGCTTATGCGGCAGGCTAGGCGGGACGCATCTTAGAAGCAACAAACTAAGCGGTGAAGGCACTAGCGCGGCTCGGCCGTAATGGTGGACTCTACCTGGAAGCGGCGATATTCGTAAAACTCATGGCGCTGCAGGCCGAGTAGTTTCTTGACGCCGAAAATCTTGGAGGCGAAGTTGATCTCGTGCTCGGTTTCAAACCACGTGCCACCACCGTCCGGCAGCGGGGACCAACGAAAAGTGAGGACGCTTCCGGGGAGGATCTCCGAATCGGGCCCCACCACTTCGATGCGTCTTTGCACCAAGATCTTAAGGTCACGATGGATCCACAGGCGCTGGCGGTAGGATTGCAGTTCTTTGTGACGAGCCGTGTCCGCTACGCCATTCGGCTCCGCTTCGAGGACCGTGCAAGGGGATCCAGCGATCGTCTCCTCCCCCGCGAGCTTCCAGTCGTAGGCGGGAGCCAATTCTTCCAGTTTGCCCAAACGCACGTTGCGGGTACCAGGCAGGAAGGGCTTGCGGAGTTTGCGATCCTGCCGGCGGCTGGCGGCCTCCTTCTGCCGGGCGGCGTCGCGCTTGACGAGATCGGCGCCGGAAATGGGTTTGCCGTTATGCTCGACCAACTGCCGGTAGGGCGCCCCTTCAAGGAAGATGTGTTCGTAAACGCAGGTGAAGCGGGTGGTTTCTTTCATCTTCTGCGCCTTGCCGTCGAGCATCCAGTTCGATTGGCGCTCACGATAGACGTAGGGCGTACGCTGAGCAGCCTGGATCTTCTCGGCGGCGGCCGCCTCTTCAAGCCAGTTGAGGGGCGTGACGGCGAGCGCCGCGATGAATAGGAGGGTCACTCTTTACTTTATACATTCGAGCGACCCAAGGGGTTCGGTACATCTGCGATGATGCTTTTTATGCGGACCTTCATTTTCTTCCTCGCTTCCTGGTGTTTATGCGCTGCGGGACTCACCCCTCAGGACTATCTGCGCCTGCGCGCCGTGGGCGACGTGGCGGTGTCGCCGGATGGCCAACGCATTGCCTATACGGTGCTGAATCAGGACGGGCCGCGCAAGCCATATCCCCAGCTCTTTGTGATGCCCGTGGCCGGCGGGGCACCGGTGGTGTTTTCGGTAGGCAAGGAAAGCTCCGGGAGTCCGCAATGGTCACCCGACGGCGGGCGGATTGCCTTTACGGGTAAGCTGGGCGAGCAAAGCGGGCTGATCGTCGCCAATGCCGACGCTACCGGCAAGCGCTTCATCACCAAGATGGGCGGCACCAACGCGCCGCTGCCGTCGAATGGCAAGACTTTCGACTGGTCGCCGGACGGGAAGCAGATCGTCTTTGTCGACGCCGTCGCGGGGCCGGAAACCAAGGAAGTGGAAGGCGACCCGATCGTCATCACGCGCTATCTCTATAAGCCCGACGCTGGCGAGGGAAATTCGCGTTTGAATGACAACAAACGCCTGCACCTGTTTCTGGCCGATTTAGCCAGTGGACAGATTACCCCGCTTACGACGGGGACCTTCTACGAGCATTCGGTAGATTGGTCATCCAAAGGAGATGAGATCCTATTCGCTTCCAACCGCGAGCCGGATGCCGATCAATTCTTTAACTACGACCTGTTCGCTTTGAAAGTGGCCGACAAGAGCATCCGCCGGCTAACGACTACTGAGAATATTGAGTACCGGCCGATCTGGTCACCCGACGGCCGCACGATCGTCTATCAAGGCTGTAAGCGTGGCTTGACCGATCTCGAAACCACGATGGAAGATACGCACACTTGGATTATGGGTGCCGACGGGTCAGATCGGCGCGAGTTTGTGATGGTCGACAATCGGCAAGGCCCGCCCGTATGGTCGCCCGAAGGGGATTTCGTCTATTTCACGGTGCAGGAGCGGGGGCACGTGCGCCTTTATCGACAGCCTATTTCTGGAGGAAAGCCGGAAGTGATGGTGGGCGGGCGGGCCAGCGTCGGGTCATTTTCTGTAGGCCGCGGCGGAGTAATTGTCTATGCCCAATCGACTTCGGAGGACGCGCCGCAGCTCTACTTACAAACCGGGGCCGGCCCAGCGAAGAAGCTCACGAATCTGAACGCCGACTTACTCAAGGGAATCGACATTGCCCCGGTAGAGTCGTTTACCTTTGTGAGCAACGACAATAAGTGGCAGGTGGAAGCCTTTCTTACCAAGCCGCTGGGGATGACGGAGACGTCGAAGCACCCGATGATTGTGGTGATTCATGGGGGTCCGCACGGGCAGCAAGGGCCGGCGTTTAACTTCAAGAATCAGGTTTACGCGGCCAAAGGCTGGGCGACATTGATGGTGAACTTCCGGGGCTCCATTGGCTATGGCCAGGCCTTCGCCGACGGCGTTTTTGGCGACCAAAACGGGAACGAAGGGCAGGACGTGCTTTACGGAGTGAGTGCGGCGATCCGGCGGAACTTGTGGATTGACCGGGATCGCCTGGGCGTGGAGGGCGTAAGTTACGGCGGGCAGTTGAGCTCCTGGCTGATTACGCAGACGCGGATCTTCAAAAGCGCGATTCCGACGGCGGCGATTATCAACTTAGTGAGTTACAACTACACGACGTATTACAACCAATACGAGCAGATGACATTTGGGGCGTTTCCGCACCAGGGGAATTTAATGGAGGTGCTGTGGGAGCGGTCGTCATTGAAGCATGTGGGGCAGGTGGCAACACCGACGATGATGGTGCACGGAGAGAACGACAACGACGTGCCGCTATCGGAGGCGGAGCAGTTTTACATTGCGCTTAAGGATGTAGGCGTCGAGACGATTTTCGTGCGCTATCCCCGGGAAGGGCATGGGATCCGGGAGAGTGGGCATATGGTGGATTGGATGCAGCGATCGATGCGGTGGCACGAAACGCACTTTCCGCGGTGAGTCGATGAATGGTTGGGCTAAAAAAGATTCACACGTTCCGCCGGGCTGACCGATAAGGCCAGTCAGGAGGAGGAATCCTAAATAATATGCACCAACAAAAGAATCTGTCGCAACGATTTCCGCTCACTCTAGCCCTGGTGGGGTTACTGGCATTGCCGGTGGCTTCGCTGGCGGACGTGCGCGTGACCCACTCGGACGCGATCAAGAATGCCACCAAGCATCCGACGCCGGAGTACGCTCCGATGGCGAAGCAGATGCACATCCAGGGCGAGGTAGAGGTGGAAGTGAAGATCACCGAAGAAGGCAACGTGGACGCGGTGAAGGTAGTTACCGGCAATCCGCTGTTAACCGCTTCGGTGGTGCGGGCCGTGAAGGACTGGAAGTTTACGCCCTTTCAGGATGGGGGCAAAGCCTCCGTCGCCGTGGCGAATCTGAAGTTCAATTTCAAGCAATAGGCACATTTAGTGCTCTAACAGCTTGAAAAAGTACTAATTAAGCGGTCGGAGTTCTGGGGCGGCGTCTGAGCGAGGAAGATATTTCGCAGCGCCGCCTTTTTACGCAAGGAATGAGAGAGCAACAGGGAGGTTGAAGAGGGTATGAAAGCTTCGGCGAGTACTAAGTTAATTGGCAGCGTGACGCTGCTGGTGGGGTTGGCGCTGGTGATGGGCGTCGGTTCGTTGGCGGTGAACTACCGGCTGGGGAGCCAATTGGATCTGGCAGTAAACGATATGGCGCGGGCCCAGAGGGTAGCGGCGCAAATCAGCAGCGAAGCGACCGAGATGGTGGCTTCCGAGCGCGGCTTGGCGTTTGCGATGATGCTGCAACAGACCAGCCAGGCGGAGGCGATGCGGAATCGCTTTGGGCAGAGTGAAGAGAAGATCCGGAATTTAATGCGCGAGTTTGAGGAGGCGCGCCGCGCGATGTCCTCGAACAACGACCTTTCGCGCGTGACGAGCAGCTACGAGGCGGCGCGCGCGCACCATTCGCAACTGGTGCAGCTGATGAGCGCGCAGAAGATGGACGACGCTATTTCCATGCTGAACGGCAAGTTACTGCCGGAACTCTCGCGGATGAGCGAAGAGGCGAAGAAGGTGGTGGAACGGCAGCGCGGTGAGATGACCGCGCTGAAGGCTTCCGCGGAAACGACGCGGAACGGCAGTTTTTGGAGCATTGCCGGCTTGAACGTGTTTTGTCTGGTGGTGGGCGTGATGGTTTTCTTTACCGTCCGCGGGGTGAATACGGCCTTGCGGCAGATGGTGGCGGAGTTGAGTTCCGGCGCGCAGCAACTGGGCGGCACGTCTGAAGAGGTATCGTCCTACAGCATGGCTTTGTCGAAGGCGGCTTCCGCTCAAGCGGCATCGCTCGAAGAGACCTCCTCCTCAACTGAAGTGATCCACTCGATGACGCGCAGCAACGCGGCGAATTCGCAGGAAGCGGCGGCGCGCATGCAGGAAGCCACGGCGAAGGTGGAAGAAGCCAGCCGGGCCTTGGCCGAGATGATGGAATCGATGAACGAAATTAGTAACTCGTCCAATAAGATTTCGAAGATTATCAAAGTAATTGACGAAATCGCTTTCCAAACCAACATTCTCGCCTTAAACGCGGCAGTGGAAGCCGCGCGTGCGGGTGAAGCGGGCATGGGCTTTGCGGTGGTCGCGGATGAAGTTCGCAACCTGTCGCAGCGCTCGGCCCAGGCGGCCAAAGACACCACGCAGTTGATTGAAGAGTCGATTACGACCTCGAACGGAGGCCGGACGAAGCTCGCCGAAGTGGCCCGCGCTTCGGAAGCCGTGAACGCGCTCGTC
>JBBQQS010000155.1:0-10223 GCA_038215525.1 Bryobacterales bacterium | reverse complement strand
CCTTGTTGCTCGAGTAAGTAGTTGTAGACTTTCTGCCGGTTGGTGGGGTCGTAATTCTCGGGAAGAGAAGTGAAGCGCACTACGCTGCCATCGTGCATGGCGACGTTGGTGACGCCTTTGGGAGTAATTTCGGCGAGAATTTCCGGGGCGGGCGCGATAAAGTCAGTTTCGATGGAGCGGAGTTGATGCTCGCGGACGTGGCTGTAACTCTTGGTAGAGCCAGCATGGTCGTTGAAGGTGACGCAAGGAGAAATAACGTCCACTAAGGCAAAGCCGCGGTGGGCAATGGCAGCCTTGATGATGGGCACTAACTGCTCTTTGTCGCCGGAGAAGCTGCGGGCGACAAAAGTAGCTCCGATGCTGAGGGCGAGTAAGGCCGGGTCGATGGGGGAAACGCGATTCGGTTCGCCGCGCTTACTCTTAGAGCCTAAGTCAGAACTGGCGGAGAATTGGCCCTTGGTTAAGCCGTAGACGCCGTTGTTTTCGAGGATATAAGCCATTTTCAAGTTACGGCGAATGGCGTGGGAGAGCTGGCCGAGTCCGATGGAAAGCGAGTCACCGTCGCCAGAGACGCCGATGTAAGTGAGGGCGCGGTTGGCGGCGTTGGCGCCGGTGGCGATGGCGGGCATGCGGCCGTGGGCGGAGTTGAAGCCGTGGGCGCCGCTGACAAAGTAAGTAGGTGTTTTGGACGAACAGCCGATGCCGCTCATCTTGGCGATCATGTGCGGCTCAATGGAGAGTTCCCAGACGGCGCGGATGATGGCGGCGGTAATTGAGTCGTGCCCGCAGCCGGCGCAGAGCGTCGACATACTGCCTTCGTATTCGCGAATGGTGAGCCCGAGAGAATTCTTGGCAAGGCTGGGGTGCGCGGCAACCGGTTTCGTGATGGAGGGCACTTACTTTTCCTCGAACTTTTTGATGGATTCAACAACTTGACGGGCGGAGAGCGGGAAACCGCCGTAGAAGAGCGCCGAACGCATCTTCTCCTTGGGCACAGTGGTTTCGAGCGTTAATAGCGAGCGTAACTGAGCGTCGCGGTTTTGTTCGATGATGACCGTATAGTCGTGGCTCATTAAGAACTCGGTGACGACGGTATCGAAGGGGAAACCACGGATGCGCATATAGTCGGCGGGCGTGCCGTGGGCGGCTAACTGGTCGAGACCTTCGCGAACGGCGGGGTCGCAACCGCCAAGCGAGATGACGCCGATCTTCGCGCCGGGGCGGGTGAGCATCACCGGCGCGGGCACGTATTTGGCCGAGGAGTTGTGTTTCTCAAGTAAGCGATCGATCACGTCCTGATACTCGTCGGGCATCTCAGTGTAAACGCCGAAGCGATTGTGGCCGGAGCCGCGGGTGAAGAAAGAACCTTTGGCGTCGACGCCGGGTAAGGTACGCGCCGCGACGCCGTCTTCGTCACGGGGCGAATAACGGAAGTACTTACTCATCTCCTGTAGCTCTTCAGCGGTAAGGACGCGGCCGCGGTTGGGCCGCCACTGGTCGTCCCAGGTAAGTCGTGGGACCACCCAGTCGTTCATGCCGATGTCGAGGTCAGAGAGCATGATGACGGGCGTTTGGAATTGCTCGGCGAGGTCGAAGCTCTTCACGGCGAATTCGAAGCACTCGGCGGGGTTCGAAGGGAAAAGTAAGATGTGTTTGGTGTCGCCGTGCGAAGCGTAGGCGCAGGAGAGAATATCGCCTTGCTGGGTGCGGGTCGGCATGCCGGTGGAGGGGCCGACGCGCTGCACGTCGATGACGACGGCGGGAATTTCAGCGTAATAGGCCAAACCGAGTAACTCGTTCATCAGGGAGATCCCGGGCCCGGCGGTGGAGGTGAAGGAGCGCGCGCCATTCCAGGAGGCGCCAATCACCATGCCGATGGCGGCGAGTTCGTCCTCGGCCTGCACGATCAGGTAGTTATTCTTGCCCGTATCTGGATCCTTACGATACTTCGCACAGAGTCTCGTAAAGGCATCCATGACGGAGGTGGCGGGCGTGATGGGGTACCAGGCAGCCACGGTGGCCCCGGCATAGAGACAGCCCAAGGCCGTGGCGGTATTGCCATCGATCAGGATTTTGTCGCCATTCTCCTGCATCGGCCCTAAGTGGAAGGGCAAAGGACAGTTGAAGTGCTTGGCAGCGTAATCATAACCGATGGCCAAGGCTTTTTGGTTACTTTCCTTCAGGCCCTTCTTGCCGCCGTATTTCTCGGTGAGTAACTGCTCGACGACCTTCATATCGAGGCTGAGCAACGCGGCCATCGATCCAGCGTAGGCAATATTTTTCATCAGCACGCGCTCGCGCGGCTCGGCGAATTGCTCGTTGCACATCTTGGCGAGCGGGACGCCCAGAAAACCGATGTCGGTGCGCATCAGGCGGGGGTCGAGCGGCCAGGACGAATCATAAAGGACAAAGCCGCCGGCGCGGACTTCCTTTACGTCGCGCTCGTAAGTCTGGGCGTTCATGGCGACCATTAAGTCGTAGTCCAGGCTACGGGCCATGTAACCATCGCCACTTACGCGAATTTCGTACCAGGTGGGCAGGCCTTGAATATTCGAGGGGAAAAGATTCTTTCCTGAAACCGGCACGCCCATTCGAAACATGGCTTGCATCAAAAGGCCATTGGCGCTGGCCGAACCCGAACCATTGGGGTTGGCTAACTTAACGGCAAAGTCATTTAGGCGGACTGCAGAGTCTGACACGAATCTCCTGCTTTGGCGATCATAATTTCGAATTTCTGCATGTCCCACGCAGCGGTGGGGCAGCGTTCGGCGCAAAGGCCGCAATGGACGCAGACGTCTTCGTCCTTCGCCATGATGCGCTTGGTTTGCGGCAAGGCGTCAGAAACGTAAAGGGCCTGGGTAATATTCAGCGCCGGCGCCGATAAGCGTCCGCGCAAATCGTCCTCTTCGCCATTGCGAGTGATGGTGAGGCACTGGACGGGGCAAATGTCGATACAAGCGTCGCACTCGATGCAACGTTTGGCAGTAAACACGGTCTGGATATCGCAATTTAAACAGCGCTGTACTTCGTGCGCTGTTTGTTCGGGCGAGAAGCCCATCTCCACTTCGATGTTCAATTCGCGGAAACGCTTGACGAGGTCGACGTGCTCCATCTTTTGGCGATGGGCGGGATTGTAGTCGTTGGCGTAGCTCCATTCGGAGAGGCCCATCTTCTGGGAGATGAGGTTCATATGCGGGGCGGGACGCTGGTCGAGCGGCAGACCTTGGCAGTGCTGATGAATCGAGATGGCCGCTTGGTGGCCATGCTCCACGGCCCAGATGATGTTCTTGGGTCCCCAGGCGGCGTCGCCGCCAAAGAAAACGTCGGGACGGCTGGAAGAGAAGGTCTTCTGGTCGACCACGGGCATGCCCCATTTGTCGAACTCGAGGCCCAGGTCGCGCTCAATCCAGGGGAAGGCATTGTCCTGGCCGATGGCCAGAATGACGTCGTCGCAAGGGATGATCACCGTGTCGAGCGTCTCCGACTTCTTGGCTTCGGCGTCCCATGCGAGGCGCTCAAACTCCATGCCGGTCAGCCTGCCGTTCTCGATGACGAAGCGCTTGGGGGCGTGGTTGATAACGATTTCGACGCCCTCTTCCTCGGCGTCTTCGAGTTCCCAGGGCGAGGCCTTGAAGAAGCCGCGGGGCCGTCGGGCCATCACTTTGATGGTCTTGCCGCCCATGCGGGCGGAGGAGCGGCAACAATCCATGGCCGTATTGCCGACGCCGATGATGAGCACCTTCTCGCCAATGGTGCTGACGTGGCCGAAGGCGACGGACTCGAGCCAATCGATGCCGATGTGAATGCGGTCGGTTTCGTAGCGCCCGGGCAGATCGAGATTCTTACCTCGGGGCGCGCCGGTGCCGACGTAGACGGCGTCGTAGCCTTCGTCGAGCAAGCTCTTCAGGCTCGCTACGGGCGAGCTATAGCGAATGTCGACGCCCATGTCGAGGACATAGCCGACTTCGTCATCGAGCACTTTTTCGGGCAGGCGAAAGGAAGGGATATTCGTGCGCATCAAGCCGCCGGGCTTGTTTTGCTTCTCAAACATGGTGACCGAATAACCCAGCGGCATCAGGTCGTTGGCGACGGTGAGCGACGAAGGCCCGGCGCCGATGCAAGCGATGCGCTTGCCGTTTTTGACGGCGGGCGCTTTGGGCAAACGGTCAGAGATGTCGTCGCGCAGATCGGCGGCGACGCGCTTCAAACGGCAGATGGCGACGGGCTTGGCCTGTTCGACGGTCTCGCCCGGCTCAGGCAAGCGGCTGCGGCGGCAAGCCGGCTCGCAGGGCCGATCGCAGGTGCGGCCGAGGACGCCGGGAAAGACGTTCGACTCGCGGTTGAGCAGGTAAGAGTCCGTGTAGCGGCCTTGCGCAATGAGCCGGATATACTCGGGCACGTTGGTGTGAGCGGGGCAGCCCCACTGGCAGTCCACTACTTTGTGGAAGTAATCGGGATGATGAATGTCCGTAGGGGTCAAAGGGACATCCTTTCGGGGATGGGTTTTGCGGTGAACATCGTGGTCCAGGGCACCATTCTATATCGGGAAGGCAGGGCGGCGGGAATGCCTACAATAAAGAGGTGGTGCTTCGGATATGGCTGTGTTTTCTCGGTTGCGTAGGCGGGCTTGCCGCGCAGGATACGTTCGCGGCCAAAGGCTTCGAGCATTTCTACAGCCTGGAGTATGACGCGGCCGTAGCCGAGTTCGAAAAAGAGGCCGCCGCCCACCCTACTGACCCTGAGCCCTATAATCACTTGGCGCAGGCTTTTCTCTATCGCGAGCTCTACCGCGCGGGGGCGCTCGAGAGTGAGCTCGTTACCGGGGCCAATCCCTTTCTGCGCCGCGCGAAGGTGGAGCCCAAGGCCGAGGACCTCGCCCGCTTCGACGACGCCATCGCCAAAGCGATGAAGTTTGCCCAAGCTCGGCTCGACAAGAACGCGGCCGAACCCCGGGCGCTGTATGCCATGGGCGTCGCCTACGGTCTGCGCGGCAACTGCGGCTTCCTGCTTCGCAAAACCTACATGGATGCGCTGCGCGACGCTACGAAAGCCCGGAAGCTTTGCAATCAGGTGGTGGAGTTGGAGCCGCGCAATATCGACGCGCGCATGATGCAGGGCGCGCACGACTATATCGTGGGAAGTCTCCCGGGATATATCCGCTTCCTGGGCTTCCTCAGTGGCATTCGGGGCGACAAGGAAGGCGGTATCCGCACCCTGCTGCAGGTAGCCAACCAAGGCACGAACAATAAGATGGATGCCAAAATTCTGCTGGGTGTCATCTACCGGCGGGAACGGCGGCCGCAGGATGCTCTGGCCATGCTAGCCGAAATCACGGCCCGCTATCCGCGCAATCATCTCTACCGGCTTGAGCAATCGCAAATGTACGCCGACTTGGGGGACAAGGAGAAAGCGGTGGCCGTTCTGGACGAGATTGAGCGGTTCAAGCGGTCGGGTTCGCCCGGTTACGACAAGGTCTCCTGGGAGAAGCTCGCCTACGTCAAGGGCAACCTGCGCTTCTGGTACGACGATTTCGACCTCGCCATCGAGAACCTGAAAATCGCCACGGCCAAGGCGCAGGATCTCGACCTGCATACGAGCGTAATGGCGTGGTTAAGGCTGGGTCAAGCCTATGACATGAGGAAGCAACGCGCTTTGGCGAAGCCCGCGTACTTAGCGGCCATCCGCGTGGCGCCGGAAAGCGACGGAGCCAAAGAGGCCCGGCACTATGTCGACAAGGCTTACGTGCGGGACTACACGAAGGAGCCTTAGCTGCCAGCCGGTCGGCGGGCAAGAGGATGACTTTGCCTGTAGCGTCCGTGCTCATGCGACGCTGGGGTGCTGGCTCGAGGGCGAAAAAAACACTCGATGGAGGGTCGAATTCCGCAAATCATAGTCGGTAAATTATTGAAGAATATGGGATTTACCGCAACCCTGGACCGCAACCCTGGACCACCCCGTGCATGGTCCGGATTTCGGCTGGTCCGGATTTCGGCGCGGAAGGACAAGGTGCCCCGCTGCTGGCGCGGCAGGCTGGGCATGGTCGAGACGGGATGAACCCGGATGAACCCCATAACCACAAAGGGCCCCGCCAATAAGGCGAGGCCCCAAGTGTTAGCACATCAAAACAAGGGGGTCTTATGGATTCCCCTGGCCGGACATAAATTCGAGCGTGTAGGGGACGGGGACGTTGGCTCCGCCGGGCCGGCGGAAGGTGAGTTGCCGGACGATGCTCTCACCGGGCTGGAGCACGCCGCTCGGCAAGAAGATCCGCATGTACCGATTCCCACTCACCTTCGTGGTCCCGCTTGAGTTTCGCAAACGGGTTCCGCTGGTGAGCCCGCGCACGATCATCAAAAGGTGGGTATCTACCACCGACTGGCTGCGGTTGGTGATGCGAACGCGGTCCGTCTGCAAGCCTCCCGCAAAAGTGGTGTTGATCGCTTGGCTGGTGAGTTGCCCGGTGACGTCCAGGAATTCGAGGCCCGCGTCGCGGCGCGACAAGGCATCGTTGACGTCGACCGCCAGGCCGCTGGGCATTAAGCCATCCCGGAGGCCCAAGGCGGCCAGGTCGGGGCGGTACTTCGAGTAAGTCAAATCGACTTCGCTCGGCTGGAAGATGTCGGTCGACGACTTGGGATCGAAGGTGACGAATGCCGGGTCGTACAAGCCATTCTCGAGGAAGTCCGTCAGGTCGCTGACTTGACGGGGGGTGAGCCCCAAACCGCGCGGGAAGTTCGGCCCACGGGGGAAGGTAAAGCGGGTGGACAGAGTGGCGGCCGCGCCCGCGGTTTCGTCCTGGGGAACACCGGCGTTGAAGTACTCGACCACGTCGCGAATCGAAGTAAACGAGCCGTTGTGGAGGAAGCCCCGCGCATCCTTGAGCTGACGCATGCCCAAGCTGCGGAAACCGAACAGATGTTCCGGCCGTCTTGTGATTTCTTCGCGTCCGGTATCCTCGGCGTGGTAGGGGAAGCCATCCGTGCCGAGCCGGCTCGGATTGAGGCGTCCGCGGGCTAAGGCGTTCAGGGCTTGCACGGGGTGGTCGCCGATGCCGACGTTGATGAAATTTTCTTCGACGAACGTACCGACGCCGGCGACGTCCGGATCGTTGGACTGTTTGTTCAGCATGGGACCGCTGTGACAGCTGAAACAGCCGGCGCCACCGGCGCCATTTGTGGCGGGACTGAAGAAGAGCCGGGCACCGCGGCGTTGCGCTTCGGTGAGGGCGCCATTATCGCCGGCAAGGAAGCGGTCGAACGGCGTGTTGCGGGTGACCGTCGTGCGCAGGAAGGTGGCTGTGGCGCGGAACACGGTCTGGTCGTTCACCAGCTCAGTCATATCGCGCCTGGCATCGGCAGCGGCGGCTTCTTCCGGGAAAGCCTCGCGGAAGAGCCGCATATAGGCCGGGATTCTGAGCAGTTCGGCCGACTGGAAGTTGAGCTGCCGGTGGGCATCGAGCAGCAGAAGCGTCATGTTTTCGCCGGCCGGATCGTTGAACGGGTTGATGGAGACTTGGGTGGTCGCGGGCTCCCCACCAAAGCCGCCGGCGAGGAGACGATTGTTGTAGGCGAAGCCAATCACGGAGGGCGACAGACGCCCCACGCTATCCAACTGGTCGAGTCGGCCGCTCATCAGCAGGGCGGTCGGATTCGGCGTGTGGTAGAACGGGGCGGGCGTGCCGACGCTGCGCTGGCCATTGATCATGAAGATGTCCTCAGGGTCGGGAGTGCATCGACCAAGGTATCGCCCGGGAAGATGGGGGCAGTGCGCAATCTGGTGAGGATCGACTGGGGGCGGCGAGGGACAAAGTTGCCGCGCGCATCGGTATAGCCGCGGCCTTCGCCGCCCGTGTTGAAGTTTAGGGTTTGGCCGGCCTTAGTGGCGGCTTCGCCGATGTGGCAGCTACCGCAGGATCCGGTTAGGCGCTGGGCGTTGACGATTTGCTGCAGGCCGAGCGTGTTTTCGCTCACCGTTCCACCGAAAGCGGTTCCCGCCGGCAGGTCAAGCGGTTGGCCGGTATTGATGTTCACGCGCCCGGTGCGGACGGGGTCGTGAAACAGCAACTTGCCCAGATAGCGCTTGGCTTCCGTGGTCTGGTAGCGCGGATTGACGGTGCCATTGGCATTCCGAGGCAGGGGAATATCGGCATTTCTCGCCGGGACTCTGAGCTTACTCAGTCCGCCGACATTCCGGTCGACCAACTGGCGCAACTCGACGGCGGTGGGTGCGGTGGTCGGTGCCGTATTGTCTTGCGCTACGGCTAGGCCGCAGCAGGAAACGATCAGCAGCCCAAGCGCCGCCGAACCCGTTATTTGCCTGTAGTCGCGCAGGGGATGTTCTTCCCGCGACGCGCCCAAGCGATCTGGTGTTCTATTTATCATCAGCGAAATCTCCATTAACTTTGGTTCTAGGACCCCCATCCGATGGTCTCTTTCGAACCATAGGCCTTCGGTCAAGAAAGATTAAAGATCTGGTAAAGATGGCCGAGCGGAAACAAATCGGTCGCCGTACGGCATACAGTGGCATGGAAGCGACGGGCGGTAACATCGTGGTGGCGGAAGACGATCGCAAAACTTCGGCCTTGATCGGCTGGTATCTCCAACGAGAAGGCTTTCTCACGTCCTTTGTCTTTGACGGCGCCGGCGTGCTGGACCTCCTGCTGCCGAATGTAGATGGATGGCAGCGATTTGCCGGGAGATTCGGAAGCAGTCCCCCTTCCGATCCTCATCGTGACGGCTCGTGACGAGGAGTCTGAGCGGGTGCTCGGTTTCTCTTTGGGCGCGGACGAATATGTCGTGAAGCCCTTCAGACCGCGGGAACTGGTGGAGCGGGTGAAAGCCATGCTTCGGCGGGTGAAACAGCCCGATTCGCAGCCGGCTCGGGTAAGCAACCTGGGCGAACTGCAGGTGGATGGCATCCGGCACCGAGGCTCGATTTATGGCGAGGAATTATCGCTGACCGTCTCTGAGTATTGCTTGCTCGCCGTGTTGATTTCGGCGCCTGGAGCCCGACGCAACGGCTGCGCCACCTCTATCCTTCCGGCGAAGAAGTGGTGGAGCGAGTGGTGGACGGGCATATCGGAAAACTACGGGGCAAATTGGGTGCCGTTTCGGATCGCCCATGGATTCAGACGATCCGCGGCACGGGCTATCGCATGGCCGAAGAATCGGAGCTAGATTCCGGATGGTCGGCAGGGCAGGGCCAAGCCGACGAGGACTTTCGAGATTGATACGAACCGAGTCCGGCCAGCCGCTGGCCTGGCAAATTGGGATTTCGCATTGCCTGGTAACCGCCACGGCGCTCGCCATTGTCTGCATCGCCATTAACGTCTACAGCTCTGACTACCTGATGAGCCTGATGCAGGAACACGGGGTCGCGCCCTTCCCGATCCACACCCGGTTTACGCTCATGCTCTACCGCGTGGCCTTGGCTGCCGGTTTGGGAGGGGTGGTATTATCCGCTCTCATCAGCTCTTTTTTCGCCCGAGGAATGATCCACCCGATACATCGGATTGCCGAAGTGATGGCCCGTGTAACCCAGGGTAACTCCGTAGCCGAATTGCCGATCACCGGCCCACGAGAGGCTCGTGAACTCAGTGGGGCTTTCAATGAGCTGGTCCGCCAACTCCGCGAGCGGGAAGAACTGCATGAATCCTTGGTGGGCAGCGTCGCGCACGAACTGCGTGCGCCTCTCACCAACATGCGCGGTTACCTGGAGGCGCTTCGCGATGGCGTGATGCCGCCCTCGCGGGAATTGTTCGATTCTCTGCACGAGGAGGCGCTGCTTTTGTCGGGAGTGGTGGAGAACCTGTTTAATCTGGCCGAGACCAACTCCGCCATCAACCATTTGGTGCCCGAGCGAATCGACCTCCGCCTGTTGATCTCCCAGGCCGCCACCAGTTGCCAACCGCGGATCGACGCCAAGATGTTGACCTTGGAGTTGCGGATCGCCCCCGATACGCAATCCGTCATCGCGGATCGCCGGATTCGCCAGGCCGCACGCAATTTACTGCAAAACGCGGTGGAGCACACACCGGACTACAGCCGCATCGTTGTGACGACCCAGCCGATTGAAGGCCGTGTTCGGCTGACTGTAATCGATCAGGGGCATGGCATTGATGAGCGCGACCTGCCTTTTATCTTGACCGTTTCTTTCGCGGAATACGACAGCCTCCGGGGGGCGTCCGGGGGGCCGGCCTTGGGCTCTCAATCGTGAAGGTGCTG
>JBBQQS010000154.1:0-10236 GCA_038215525.1 Bryobacterales bacterium | reverse complement strand
CGCGCGGGAGAAACTCGACGAAGAAACCTTCGATCGTTGGGTGAAATACCTCGGTAACCCGCAAAAAGATCACCCTCACCTGAAGGATTGGAATACTGACCGTTTCGACGCCCACGCCTTCCAGGATCGCGTTCTCGCCGTGCTCAAAGAGCGCCAGGAAGTCGACGACGAAAATGCCCTCCGCGCCGGCCTCAAGAAACGCCCCGGTGCCGTCGCCGAAGAGGCCACTTCGCTCAAAACCCAAAGCTTCTATCTCTGGCGCGATCTATTCTTCAGTGACTTCTACGGCCGCGAATTCAAGCAAGAAGACGATGGGCTACTCTATTATGGACCCAACCGCGGTTACTACACCAGCGACGGCACCGTCGACCGCTTCGTAACCGGCGTCTATCAGGACCATCTAACTCGGCTACGCGGCGACCTCAAGACGCTCGAGAGTAAGTTGCCGCCCCAGTATCCTTTCTTCCACACCATCGAAGATTCGAAGACCATGAAGCTGGAGCGCGTCCGCATCTTCGGCAGCGCGGCGAACTTAGGCGAAGAAGTTCCGCGCCGTTTCTTGACCGTTCTTTCCGATGGCCAGCCATTTACTCAGGGCGCTGGCCGGCTCGAGTTAGCCGAAGCCATTGCGAGCGCGAAAAATCCACTTACGGCCCGCGTCGCCGTCAATCGGATTTGGCACCATCACTTTGGCGCCGGCATCGTTCGCACGCCCTCTGACTTTGGCTTCATGGGTGACCGTCCCAGCCACCCCGAAGTCCTCGACTATCTTGCCGCCCGCTTCGTTGAAAGCGGCTGGAGCCAGAAAGCCATCCACCGCGAGATCATGCTCTCCGCCGCCTATCAACTAAGTTCCACGAAAGTAACTTCCAACCTCAATCTTGACCCGGATAATCGCTTACTCTGGCGCGCCAACGTTCGCCGATTAGACGCCGAAGCCTTGCGCGATTCTTTGCTGGCCGTCACCGGCGAACTTGACCTCGCCACTGGCGGACCGCCGAGTAAGGTGAGCGACCCCGCCAACAAACGCCGCTCCGTTTATGGCTTCGTCAGCCGCCGCAAGCTCGATCCGTCAATGGCCCTCTTCGATTTCCCCAATCCGAATCTTACGGCCGACAAACGCAGCGACACGATTACTCCGCCCCAGCAATTGTTCCTACTCAACGGTGACTTCGCCATGGACCGGGCGCAGAAACTGGCCAAAACCCAAGATGTGAAGCAGCTCTATCGCACCATCTACGGCCGCCTGCCCGGCGAGAGCGAATTGAAGCTCGCCCAGGAATTTCTGAAACAGGGCACCTGGGCCCAATATACGCAGGCCTTACTCAACGCCAACGAATTTGTGCTGATCAACTAAGGAAATACCATGAATAGACGTGACGCACTCAAAACCTTCGGTGCTGGCTTCGGCATGTTAGGCGTCGCCCAAGCTGCCAGCCAACAGCCGCACTTCGCCGCCAAGGCTAAGCAGGTGATTTATTTGTTCCTGAACGGCGGCCCATCCCAAGTAGATTCCTTTGACCCTAAGCCTTTGCTAACCAAATACGATGGCAAAGGCGTGCCCGAAGAGTTCGCGAAGAACGCCAAAAAGGGCAAAGACATGCGGAACGCTCGTCTGCTGGGTTCGCCGTGGCAGTTCAAGAACTACGGCCAAAGCGGACTCCCGGTTAGCGACCTGTTTCCCAAGTTAGGCGCATGCATCGATGACGTCTGCGTCATCCGCTCCATGCATACTGACTTACCCTCGCACGAACAAGCCATCACCCAAATGAATTCCGGCCGTCTGATCGCGGGCCATCCGTCGATGGGATCGTGGATCACTTACGGCCTGGGTACCGAGAATCAGAACTTACCTGGCTTTATCGCTCTTTGCGCCGGTACGCCGCACGTTGGCCCGCAACTCTGGAGCAACGGGTATCTGCCCTCCGCCTACCAAGGCACTTACGTCCCCATGGACGAAAACGACCCGGAGAAGATGATTCAGAATCTGACGAACCGGCGCATCGGCCGTCAGGATCAGCGCCGGCAACTCGACTTAGTCAACGCTTTGAATAAACTCGACATCGAGCGCCGCGGCACTGACAATAACCTCGAAGGCCGCATCGCTGCGATGGAAACCGCCTTCAGCATGCAAGTGGAAGCGCTCGACGCTTTCGACGTGCGCAAGGAAACGGCTGCGGTCCGCGAACGCTACGGCGTTCTCGACCACGTGGAGGCGAGTAACTCGAAGAAACGCTCCGCCACCCGCGACGGCGACTTTGCCCGCGGCTGTTTGGTCGCCCGGCGCTTAGTCGAGCGAGGCGTCCGCGTCGTCCAGGTCTACTTCGGCGAGGACATCCCCTGGGACAGCCACCACGACATTCTGGTTCACCGCGACCTAGCCCGCCAAGCTGACCAACCCATCGCGGCGTTACTTACTGACCTGAAGCAGTCCGGCTTATTAAAAGACACCATCGTCGTCATCGGGGGCGAATTCGGCCGCACCCCTTCAGTAGAAACCTCCGGCCGGATCAACGTCCAAAACGGCCGCGACCATAATTCCGAGGGATTCACCTACTTAGTCGCCGGCGGAGGCTTCAAGGGCGGCACGGCTTATGGCGCTACCGACGAATTCGGCTTCGCGGCGGTGGAAAACAGAGTCCACTTACACGACTTACACGCGACAATCCTGAACCAATTAGGTCTCGACCACAAGCGCTTAACCTACCGCTACAGCGGCCGAGACTTCCGCTTAACTGACGTCGCCGGGAACGTGGTGCAAGGGATCATCGGGTAAATGTTACCTGTCATCTCGGGAACGATTCTTTGCCGGATCCTGCTGAATTTTCGCGTCGACCCAGACCTTGTGCGGCCAATGATTCCGGTGCCCTTGCAGCTCAACTTACGGCACGGATATGCCATTGTTGGCGTCTGCCTAATCGGCCTTGAGCAAGTGAGACCCAAGGGCTTGCCGGCGCTGATCGGGTTCTCGTCGGAGAATATGGCCCACCGCGTAGCGATTCTCTATCCTGATGGAGATGGGTTGACCGACGGCGTCTACGTCTTCCGTCGCGATACCGATCAGCTCTTAGTCTCAGCTCTCGGTGGCCGCCTCTTCCCTGGGGTTCACGGCCATGCCGACTTCGTCATCGAAGAACGCAAGGATGGCGTTACCTTCGCCGCCACCACCGCCAAACATGAAGCTGACGTTTCCGTTGACGTGGATTTCCGTCCCGACTGGATCCCCACCCCCGCTTTTGGCACCTTTGACGAGGTTTCCGAGTTCTTCCGCCGGGGCGCCTGTGGCTTTTCTTGTGGCAGCGAAGGAGCGCTCGAACAAATTGAATTGCGGACCCTCGAGTGGAACATGACACCGCTCACGGTCCGCTCATGGCAGGCGCCCTTCTATCAGTCGCGCTGGCCGATCCAGTTAGACGGCGCCCTGATCATGCGCCAGGTTGCCCATGAATGGCACTCATAGGCGGAGTACACTTAAAGTAATGAGCTTCGACGACTACAAAGTAGTGCTCTATCGCAACCAGCCGGACGGTTGGGTGGCGGAATTGCCGGCTATTCCCGGTTGTTACGCTCTCATGCCTACCCGCGAGGAGGCTCTGGCCGAATTGAGCGCTGTGTTTCAGTTGATCTCGGAGGAGTACGAGGAGCGTAACGAGCCTCTACCCACCGACACCACTGAGATCGTTCATGCCTAGCGCTAGGGCCGACGAATTTCGGCGTGCGGCGCGGGCGCTTGGGTTCGTGAAAGCGCGCAAGACCGGAAGCCACGAGCGTTGGCGTCACCCCGATGGCCGCGCGATGACCATACCCGTCCATGGTGGCCGCGAAATCGGCGCGCCCTTGTTTTATCGAATTCTCGCTCAGCTCGGAGTTAACGAAGAACGCTTCGGCGACCTCCGCTAGACCGCTTTAGGCGTCCTGATGATCCCGGAAGAACTCGACAATGGCCAACTTCTTCTTCTCCGAAATCTCGCTCGTCAGCCGATCCATCTCCACCCGCGGCATTGGCCGGAATGCCTTCGCAATCGCAATATTCTGCTCGATATGCTCCACCTTCGGCATCCCGCAAACCGCCGAAGCCACCGGCAGCGACATCGAGTAACGCACCAGGTTCTCAATCGACGTCTCGCCCAGTAGCTTTTCCTGGGCAAATACCTTCATCGCCGTCACGCCCATCTTCTTCTTCAGGGCCACCGGCAGCGCGATTTGCTCAAAGCTACGCGGCATACCATCCACCATCCCGAGCCGGCCGGCGTTCAGAGCCATCTGCGTCGAGTTAAAGTCATTCCGCTCGAGCGCCATCTTCAGCACTTCCGGATTCGTGTGGCAAGTAATCCCGATATTCCGCGCCACTTTCTGGTCGCGCAGTTTATAGAGCACCTTCAGGACGCCCGCCTCGGCCGCCTTCAGATCATCTTCGCTCGTCAGACTGTGAATATGCAGTAAGTCCACGTGATCGGTCCGCAACCGCTTCAAGGACCCCTCAATCATTCGCGCCGCCCCGTCCGCGTCGCGCGCGCCGCACTTAGTCACGAGAAACACTTTATCCCGCCGGCCGACTAACCCCTCGCCCACCCAGCTCTCGCTCCGGCCATTGCCATAGCCCTCCGCCGTATCGATGTAAGTCACGCCCAGGTCCAGCGCTTTGTGCAAAGCGGGAATCGCCTTCTCGGGAGTGCCGTAAGCCAGAAAGCGGCTGCCACAACCAAACGCAAGCGCCGAAACGCGCGCCCCAGTGGAACCTAACAAACGTGTCGGCATGGTCGACTCGGCGTGCAGCGGTGCAAGCGAAGCCATGGCGGAAGCAAAGAGAAAATCGCGGCGGGATCCAGTCATAAAGCCCATCATACTCCAAGCAGGTGCAGCACCACGCGGCGGGTATGCGGATGCGCCCGGTGCTCAAAAACATAAACGCCTTGCCATGTTCCGAGCGCCAAATCGCCTTGCACTAAGGGAATCGACAACGACACGTCCGTCAGCGCCGCCCGGATATGCGCCGGCATGTCGTCCGGCCCCTCGATCGTATGCCGGTACAGCCGATTGTCCTCGGGCACCATCCGCCGAAAGTGCTCGTTCAAATCGTGCACCACGTCCGGGTCGGCGTTCTCCTGTATCGTCAGGGACGCCGAAGTATGTTGAATAAACACCGTCAGCAAACCCGTCGTCATTTGTTGCTCATTCACCCAGCTCGTAATCTGCCGGGTGATGTCATAAAGCCCTTGGCCCCGCGTGCGGACCTCCAGGCGATGCGTTGCTTGCTTCATCTTCATCAAAGTATGGCAGCCTGGAAGCATGCATTGGTTGTGTTTCGCTCTCGTGACGGTCGTCGCCCAGGCACAATTGCCACCCGGCGCGATCACTGCCGACGCCCTCCGCGGCCACGTGTCTTTCCTGGCTTCCGACGCGCTTGAAGGACGCAATTCGCCCAGCAAAGGCCTCGACATCGCCGCCGAATACATCGCCTCGCGCTTTCGCGCGATCGGCCTTAAGCCCATGGGCGACGACGGCTATTTTCAAACCGCCGACTGGACCCGCAGCCAAGCCAACCCCGAAGGCTTCGAGCTCATCCTCGAATCCGGCGGCCAGCGCCACGTAGTTCCCTATAGCCAAGTCAGCATGGACGCCGCGCCCGCCACCAAACTGGAAGGCCTGCCCATGGTCCGTATGACTTTGGAAGAAGCCGCCGCTGCGCCGGATGATGCCCTCAAGGGCAAGGCCCTCCTCGTCAACCTGCCGCCCCTCGACCGTCCCGTAATGCAGAGCTTCGGTAAACTCCGCCGCCGCCTGCAAAAGCTCGCCCCTACCGCGCTGATTGTCATCGCCGAAGGCAACGTCCCGCCCTCTCGCGGCGGAGGTGCTCTCCGCTCGCTTATCGACACACCACTGCTCCCCATCATCATCGTCCGTAACCCGGAACTCGCCAAGCTCCAAGACGCGAAGCTCACTTTGAATCTCGCCGCTGCGATCGAAACGCCGGCCAAGATGCGTAACGTCGCGGCCCTGCTGCCGGGCACTGACCTGAGGGACCAATACGTCATCGTCAGTGCCCACTACGATCATCTCGGCTTGGCTACCACGGGCAAAGACACCGTCTACAACGGCGCCAACGACAACGCCAGCGGCGTGGCCGGCGTCCTCGAAGTCGCCGCCGCTTTGGCCAAACAGCCTCTTCGCCGCAGCGTCCTCTTCCTCACCTTCTTCGCCGAGGAGAAAGGCCTCTTGGGCGCTCGGCACTACACACTTCACCCCCTGGTGCCGCTCGCCCAAACCATCGCTGACCTCAACTTCGAACAACTCGGCCGAACTGACTCGAGCGAAGGCCCAAACCTCGACACCGTGAACCTCACGGGCTTCGACTTCTCCGATCTCAAAACGACATTGGCCGCCGCCGGCGCCCTCAGCGGCGTCCGCCTGGTGAAGAACGAAAAGTCTAGCGACGTCTTCTTCGGCGCCAGCGACAACCAGCCCTTCGCCGACAAATGCGTCGTCGCCCACACCGTCAGCGTCACTTACGAATTCCCGGACTATCACCAACTGGGCGACGAATGGCAGAAGATCGACTACGACAACATGGCCAAAGTGGTGCGCATGTTGGGTACTGGCATCCACCTCCTTGCCGACCAGCAGTCCCGTCCCGCGTACGACGCCGGTAACCCCGCCACCGTCCCGTACCGGTCCTGCAATCCCAATTAGTTACACTCCGGGTCTCAACTTTCGCGTCCCACGATTCGTACTATCCTAATCACTTGAGCCAAATGACTAAGTCCGTCGTCATCTTCGGCGCGGCCGGCCAGCTCGGCGTCGAATTGGTGCGCGAGTTTACTGCGCGCCGTGCCCAGGTACACTCTCTCACCCGCCGCGAAATCGACCTTACCGATCCCGCGCAAATTCAGAAGGCCATCGAGCTCCGCCAGCCGGACATCGTTTTGAATGCTGCTGCCTACAACATGGTCGACCTCGCCGAGCAGGACCCTCAAGGCGCCTACGCCGTCAACGCCCTCGCTGTCCGAGCGATGGCCGTCGCCTGCCGTCAATTCGATGCCAAACTCGTCCACTTCTCCACGGACTACGTCTTCGATGGCCAGAAGCGCTCCCCCTACTCGGAGACCGATCCCACCCATCCCCTCGGCGCCTACGCCGTCTCCAAACTCGCCGGCGAACTCTACGCCCAGGCCTACCTCGAGGCCCTCGTCATCCGGACCGCCGTTGTCTTCGGCCCCGGCGGCCGGGCCACCCCCCGAGGCAACTTTGTCGAAACCATGCTCAAAAAAGCTGAAGAGCAAAAGACCACCGGCAAGCCCCTTCTCGTCGTGCAGGACCAAACCGCCTCGCCCACCTACGCCCCCTGGCTCGCCGCCCGCACCGCCGATCTCGTCGACCTCGGCCAAACCGGCGTCTTCCACGGCGCCGGCGAACAAGCCGTCACCTTCTTCGAATACGCCCGCCTCATCTTTCGCGCCGCCAAGCTTGAAGTGAACCTCCTCCCCGCCGATGAGCGCCAATTCCGTACCCCCGCCCGCCGCCCCAAGTACTCTGTCCTCCGCAATGGACGCATGCGCGATCTTGGCTTGGCTCCGATGCCGGACCTCGAATCTCTGGTGGCCGACTACCTGCAAGGGCGCTAAACTGGGGTGTAGGAGATTTGTAACATGTCTGTAGCTAGAGTCACTGAGATCATCGCCGGCTCCAAAAAGAGCTTTGAAGACGCCGTCGAAATCGGCGTCGCCCGCGCGTGCAAGACCCTCGATAACGTTACCGGAGCCTGGGTTCAAGACCAAAGTCTCATCATCGAGAAGAAGAAGATCAAAGAGTATCGCGTCACGCTCAAAGTCACCTTCATCTTGAACGACTAGTATTTGACCGCCCACAACCTGACACCAACTTCTTTGTCCTCCACCCGCACCGAATTTTATTTGCGAACTTGAATGGCTTCGGGACTTCGTAGAGATCGGGCGGGTGCGATGGTTAAGTGGCGACATCCATGGCCCGCTTCGACGCGAACAACCGTCGGGTCAGCGGCTTTTTTCGAATACACATCTACCCTTGAGGCCCGGCGCATTGTGCTGGGCCTCAAATTCTATTTCTCAGCGAAGGCGGCGATGGCGGTTTCAACGGTGTCCTGCAAGCGCAGTACTTCGCCGGTGTGCGTGAGGTTTATCAGGTCCAGCACTCTCGGCGTGGCTCCCACCAGGATCACCTGGCCGCCCGCTTTCTGCATATTGCCCGTCGTTACCAGCAACATGCCCAGCGCGGCGCTATCGATATAGTCAACGCCGGCGATGTCGAGTACGAGTTTTTTCCGGCCCTCCGTAATGATCGTGGCGGCGGCGCGCTCGGCGTCGGTCAGCCGGTTGCCTAGATGCATTCGGCCAGTCAGCTTTAAGACGGTGATGTCAGGGTCGATCGTTTCTTGGGAAAACTCAAGCATGATCCCGACATCTTAACACCGGATCTAGCGCGGTGCGGGAGCGGAGCCCGTGGCCGGGTTATAGTTCGGGTTTTTGGGCGAGAGTGGATTATTCTGATTCCGCAGATCATTCGGACTGCTTGAGCGATCGTAACGCAGCGGTTCGCCGCTCTTTACCCAAGCGGTATACACTAAGTCGCGCATCAGTTCGGCGGCATTGCCCGTCAACTGATAAATGAGGGCCTTGGCCTCCTCGCTGTCTTTGTCTGCCAGGGCGCCGCTCTTGTCCAGGGCGTAAGCATGTTCCAGTTCCGAGTAACTCCGCTCGATGTGTTTCATCATCGCCGTAAATGGGTCGTCCAGCACCTTGGCCGGCTTCATCCGCGGTAGTAAGTCGCTACTCGTCAGTTGGATCAGGTCGACAAAGGCCGTCTCGAAGCGCACATGCACTCGAGGGTCGGTGGCGAACTCCTTCGGGTTGGCGCCGGACCACCCGTCGTGATGGATCGTGTCGTGCATCGGGTTGGCGGAGTCCCCCGCATAGTGGCCTAAGTAACCGATGTTCGTCGCAATCTCGAGTTCGATAAACTTAGGGTTTTCACCCTTGTCTTCCGCCGCCCGGTAACGGCGCATGCCGGCCTTGATGCGCTCGTAGCACTCGATGGCGGCGTAAGGGATGGTCCCGGTCCAGCGGATGTTCGTCAGTGGGTCTTTCGACTTCTTGTACTCCTCATAAAGCGCCAGGACAAACTCGTACCGTGAGCGCGGCGGGTTCTTCATCAGTGCCGACGCCTGTTCTTGAAACCATCCGTGATTGGGATCTTCCAGGATCTTGAGGAACGGCTCCGCCGGAGTCCGCCAACTATCCGGCACCGGACCGAGCGCCACGATGTAATCCTCGTGCGCCTTCAGGAAGCGCGCGCTATCGGCGGGCATTCCCCGCATCGCCGCGCGGTTGATCTCTTGATGACCACGGACACCCCACGCCGAGACCGTAACGACCAGCCCAAAAAATGCAATTAGTAGACGCATGGCGACTAGTATTTACTCTGAACATGTCAGTTCGATGAAGTGGGCAGGAGTTCTTAATGCTGTTATCTCTCGTTCATCCTGTATTTACATAGAGTGCCTAGCCTCGTTGATAGATGCGCTACTTTTGCTTTTCACCGCGACGGGTCTCTTGGCCCAGTCCAACGCCTCCGACGCCGCCATGGACGGTTACGTGAACGACGCCGCCGGCACCCGCGTCCCCCGGGCACAGGTGGCTGCCCGCAACCTGGGAACGAATGTGGAACTCAACGCCACGACGAATGATCAGGGCTATTATCGCTTTCCTTTACTCAAGACCGGCGACTATGAACTTCGTGTCACCGCCACCGGATTTTCTGAATTCAAGCAGAGCGGCATTTCGCTCACCGTTGGCAAGCAAGCCCGCCTCGACGTCAACCTTAAGGTCGGGGCCACCACTGACAGCGTCACCGTCACCGCGGATGCCGCTATTGTCGACTCGGGAAAGATTGCTCAAAGCGAGGTGCTGGGAGAAGTAGAAATTCGTTCGATTCCGATTACGTCGCGCAATGTTTATAATTTTCACTTACTCGGGCCGGGAGTGAAGGGCATCCCATCCACCGGCTTCGGCACCACGCAGTTTACGTTCGGCGGCAGTAATCGCTCCACCTGGACGGTAGACGGCCTCGATAACACGGCCCGCCGCAATTCGCGCCAGATCCGTCTGGTGATCTCTACCCCCGAGTCGGTGCAAGAGATGCAGGTGATCTCGGGTGGCTACTCCGCTGAATTCGAGGGTGTAAAAAGGATTGTGTAAACGTAGT
>JBBQQS010000153.1:0-10268 GCA_038215525.1 Bryobacterales bacterium | reverse complement strand
ATTGCCGGCCTCAGCGCGGTGACGATTGGCGGCGGGCTTACCGGCATCGGTTCCACTGGCAATCTCTCGAACACCGCCGACAACAAATACATCTTCTACGACAACCTTACTTGGCAAAAGGGTAAGCATCTCATCAAGATGGGCGCGCAGTTCATGCGCTATCAGCAAAATCGTTACTACGCCGGAAACAACGGTGCATTAGGCGTTTTCCGCTATACCCCCACTTACACCGGTCTTGACCTTTCTGACTTCCTCCTTGACCAACTGAGCGGCAAAGGCCGTGGCGCGGCCACCGGTACTTGGGGCCACCGCTTCTGGCGCTCCGCCCTCTTCTTCCAGGATGACTTCAAGGTCTCCTCGAACTTCACCTTGAACTTGGGCCTGCGTTGGGAATACATGCAGCCGATCTACGAAGTCGCTGATCGCCAGATCAATATCAATACCTTTACCGGAGCGCTCATCTCGCCGGGCTCCGGCGAGTTTGGCCGCGCCACCTATAAGGGTTATCCCAACCAATACATGCCGCGCATCGGGTTCGCCTGGACGCCCGAAATATTCCGCCGCAAGATGGTCGTTCGCGCCGGTTACGCTTACCAAAGCTTTATGGAAGGCACGGGCGCTAACCTGCGTACCACCCTCAACCCGCCGTTCTTCGTCGAAACTGACTTCACCTACGATCCCCGCACCCCGGGCAGCATTCGCACCGGTTTCTCGGATGTGGCCACCGCCAATGTCCGCCTGGATATGCCTCGCCCGGCTGGCGTCACCGTGCCCCAGCTTCAGGGCCGCGCCTGGGACCTCAACCTGCGTCCGCAGACCAACTCCCAGATGAATTTCACCCTCGAATATCAACTCGACAAGGCCACCTCCTTCTCCGCCGGCTATGTCGGCCAAAAGGGTACCCACCTGGTCGCGCCCGTCGAAGCCAACCAACCCCTTCCGGGCACGGGTGCTTTCGCCAACTGGACGCCCATTAACTCGCGCCGTCCGCTCATCAACATCCTGCCAAACCTTGGCAACGTTGCTCGCACCGAAGGCTCCGCCACGATGGACTACCACTCGTTGCAGGTCTCCGGCCGTCGCCGTTTCGCCGCTGGCCTTGAGTTCCTCGCGGCCTACACCATGGGCAAAACGCTCACCGACAATCTCGGCTACTACGGCTCCGGCTTCACCTCGAGTGAAGGCGCCTACTGGCAGAACGCCTATGATCGCCGCTCCAACCGCGGGCCGGCCTTCTTTGACATCCGTCACAATTTCACCATCGGTGGCAATTGGGCCACCCCGTACGGCAAGGGCATGAAGTTCGGTTCCAGCGCCCCGCGCGCCCTGGACGCGATCTTCGGCGGTTGGAGCTTGAACTATTCTCTTGCGGCCCGCACGGGCCTTCCGTTGACGGTTCGCGCTGCCGATCGTACCGGTCAAGCGGTTCGTGGCAATGTCCGCGCGAACTATTACCGTGACCTTCAGTACAACGAGAGCGCTCGCTCTATCGATAACTGGTTCGGGCTTCCGTCTGACCCCGCCAATCCGCTCGTTCGTGCCAACGTCTGGTGCGCGGCTGGTGTCGACAACGGAACTTGCGCTTATGGCCAACCGGCTGACGGCTCCTTCGGTAATTCCGGTATCGGTACCGAACGCGGCCCCAGCTTCTTTAACCTCGATACGTCGATCGGTAAGAAGTTCAACATTACGGAGCGCCAGTACATTGACTTCCGTGTTGAAATGTTTAACATGCTCAACCATGTCAGCTGGGCACCTCCCGGCCTGAACATCTCCAGCCCCGCTGGCTTCGGCGCCATCGGCGCTCAAGTGCAGAATCCGCGCAATATCCAGTTCGGCCTGAAGTACCACTTCTAAAGCCTATCTACCTCGCACAAAACCCCCATTCGGCCGATCAGCCGAGTGGGGGTTTTGCTTTAAAATCAACAACTCCCGGGTTCGTTTCGTCAAAATGAAAATACCCCTGGATCCGCCCATGACAGGGCGAACACCAGGGGTATTTGTTTTTACGATCCGTCACCGGAACTCAGGCTTGCGCCCAAGTTCGTCTCGCGTGAGGTGGCCGGTCCACAGGAATAGCGGTCCCGGCACTGACGAGACCTGAACGTTAGAGGGTCAACTTCAACAGTCGACCACCTCACGCATAGGTTGATTGGAACGTTTACTATCGGTACTCATTCTTTTTGAACCACCTCCTTCTTCAGTGATAACTTGATCCTAAGACTGGAAAACCAGAATGTCAACTAACTTTTTCTTGCCCCAGAAAGGACTAAACTCAAAGGGTGAGTCCGCAACCCGCGCCCGCGACTTCGAGCCCCCCCGCGTCTTCGCACGCAGTCGAACTGGAGATCCTTCACACCTCCGCTGGCCGCCGCTCGCTCTCTGGTTTTTTCCTCTGCGGCGTCCTGCTTTCCTTCCTCGGCATGATCCTCCCCGCCTGGGGCTATCACCTGCTCAGCCAGTTCAAACTGGTCGGTTACTACTTCCTCGCCTTAGGCGCCGGGCAACTGCTCGCCTCCCGCATCTCCCGCCTTTTGCTCAGCCGACTAAGCGTCCAATCGATCCTCATCCTCGGCAGCTTTGGCGCCGCTGCCGGCCTCATCGTGCTCGGCCTCTACCCCCCGCCCAGTATCATGTGGTGGCGCATCGGTGGATTGGTGATGGTCGGCACCTCAGCGGGCCTCTTAAGCGCCACGGTCTTCCACGCCATCACCCCGGTCTACCGGCAGGACCCTGCCGGCACCCTCAACCTCTCCGGCATGCTCTACGGCGCCGGCTGCCTGCTCTGCTCGCTACTGGTCGCCGCCACCTACTACGTCTACACGCCCGGCAGCATCCTCTACTGGATCGCCGCCATCGCCTTGCTCCTCGGCATCTACTTCCGGCGCGGCAAGTTTCCCAAAACGCCGGCCGTCGAAACCCTGGGCCCTCGCGAGCGCCGGTCGCTCAAAAGCGTCGCCCGCGACTTCCAATCGCCCGGTGCCGTGCTCTTCGGACTCTTGCTCTTCTTCCAATTCGGCAACGAAGGCGCGCTCGCCGGCTGGCTGCCTCTGCTCCTCGTCCAGCGGCTTGGTGTCAGCCCCTCCACGGCGCTCTGGATCCTGGCCGAGTATTGGTTCTTTCTCGTCGTCGGCCGCGGCGTGGCGCAAGCCCTGCTGCCGCGCGTCAGCCATCCCAAGTTGCTGGTGGGCAGCGTGCTTGCCGCTACCGTCGGCTGCCTGATTCTCGCCACCACCGTAAGTGTCTTCGGAGCCGTGATGGCCGTCTGCTTTGTCGGTTCCGGCTTCGCCATGATCTACCCCTTGGTTACCGAGAAGATCGGCAATCGCTTTCATTACTACCACCCGGGCTTCTACAACGGCATCTTCTCCTTCGCTAACGCCGGCGCCGTGCTCGCCCCCTTTTCGGTGGGCTACGTCACCGATTGGCTCGGTATCAGCGCGGTGATGCTGTTGCCGTTGCTTGGCACCCTGATGGTCTTCCTGCTGCTCGCCCTCATCTCCCTCGAATCCCGCTTGACGAGCGTGAAATGACTTGCCGCGTCGGCTGCGGCGCGTGCTGCGTCGCCCCTTCCATCTCCTCCGCCATTCCCGGCATGCCGCAAGGGAAACCCGCCGGCGTACGCTGCGCCCAACTCACCATGGACAATCGCTGCCTCCTCTTTGGTTTGCCCTCTCGACCCCCGGTATGCCAAACGCTACGGCCCAGCAGAGAAATGTGCGGCGACACTGATCCCGATGCGTTCATTAGAATTGCTCAACTTGAAGCGGCCACCCGGCCCGGTTTATGATCGTGACAGTGCCTAACAAACCAGGAACAATTGGTTGGATGGATTTAACGGTCGAAAACGCCGACGCCGTCCACGAATTCTACTCCGCTGTCGTCGGCTGGGAGCCGCAAGAAATCAGCATGGGCGATTATGCCGATTTCTGTATGGCGCCGCCGCGCACCAGTAAGAATCCCAACCAGCCCGTGGCCGGCATCTGTCACCGGCGCGGACCCAACGCGGAACTGCCGCCCGTCTGGCTCGTTTATGTCACCGTGGCCGACATCGACGCGAGCCTCGACGAAGTCGTCAATCGCGGCGGGCAAGTGCTTTCGCAAACCCGCAGTTCGAGCGGCGGCCACTACGCGGTGATTCAGGATCCCGCCGGAGCCATCTGCGCTCTCTATCAAGAGAAGTAACTTACTATCTCCTCACCGCCAAGTATCCTCCCGGCGGCGTTCTCACTGAGCCAACGCTTACCGAGATCGGCAGGTTGCCCGCCGGAGCCAAGGCCGGCACCTGGATGTTGATCTGGTAAATCACCTGCAAGGGGGCCGCGCCCGCGTATAGGATTTCGCCCGGCGCCAGGGTCAACTCGCCCAACCGAACGCTCACCGGGCTCGTCACCGGCGCCGCCCCGCGCGGGATTTCGCCCGTCGATAAGGCCGGGTTCGTCGGTCCCAAACCGGTCATGTAAATCGTCACCACGTCGCCCGGCCGCACCGGGGTTAACGCGCCGCCGAGTAAGTCCGACGGGCCTACCAACGCGCCCGTCGACGCTTCCACTGCCGCCACCGGGTTCACGCCGTTCGCGTTCGTAATGAAGAAAAGAAACTCGGGCGATGCCTGCGCAAAGGGCACCGTTTCGCCATCCGACGTCAGCTCGTTCGCCGTCCCGCAGGAGGTCAATACCCGCACCACCGTCGTCGATGCCAAGGTTACCAGCGGCGGCACCTGCACGCTCAACTGCGTCGCGAAGACGTCCAGCATCGCCGCGCGGACACCGTCAAAGGTGACGCACACGCCCAACAACTCGCCGGGCAATCGGCCGCCCACCAGTTCATCGGCACTCACGCGACGCCCGGTGCCGCTTTGCAGAAAGCTCGACCCAAAGATGCTCACCAACGCGTTCGGGCTCACGGCCGTCACGCGCGGAATGCTCAAGCCCACGCCGGCGACGCCGCCCGGGTTGATGCGCGGCCGCGTCGTGCCAGCCACGCCGCTCGCCGTCAGCGTAAATCGCACCGGCGTCAAGCCGGTTACCGATGCGGTCACCACCACCGCGCCCGCCACCGGACCCAGCGTCAACTGCGCGCTCGCCAAGCCATTGGCATCGGTTACCACCGCCGTCGACGAGAGCGTCGCGCTGCCGGTGAGCACCAGGAAGTTCACCGCGACCCCCGGCGCTGGAATACTGCCCGCCAGTAGCACCCGCACCGTCAAAGGTTCGGCCAAACGCGACCCCGGCGCCGCCGTCTGGTTATTGCCCGATTGCCGCTCCATCGCCTGCAACGCCCGCGGCGTCAACACCCGCACGCGCTGATTCAACGAATCCGCCACCAGCAGCCGGCCATCGGGCAGGGCACTCACCCCGGCCGGCGAATCGAGCAGCGCGCTGCCGCTAAAGAAGCCATCGCCGCTAAACCCGCCACTGGCCCCGCCGGCCAAGGTCTCACCGCCTCGCCGCAGCCGATTGCCATCGGTGACAAAAAGTGTCCCTGTAGCATCCACCGCCAGCCGTGACGGCGCCGCCAGTGTCTGCACCGTGCTGATGATCCCGGTCTGCGCGTCCACCCGCCGCACTCGGCCGTTGCCCCGGTCCACCAGGAAGATGTTGCCCCGCGCATCGGTAGCCACATCGCTCGGGCCATTCAGCAACGCCACGTTAGCCGGCCCGCCATCGCCCGCGGAGCCCGATTGGTTGTTCGTCCCGCCGGCCACGGTCGCCACGTCCTGCCGAACGATATCGAGCCGCGAGATGCGCGTGCCTCCGAACTCATTCGTGAAGTAGATGTAGCGCGGCAAAGTAGGGTCCAGCGCCATCCCTTGCGGCCGCCGGACGTTGTTATTAGCGCCTACCAGCGTGCTGATGATGCCGTTGGCTTGCACCCGCCGAATGCGGTCGTTGCCGCGGTCGGCGATAAACAAACTGCCCTCGTTGTCGAAAGCCAAGCCCGCCGGTTGGTTCAAGCGCGCCTCCGTCGCCGCGCCGTTGTCGCCGCTATTGCCGGGCCACCCGCAGCGTCCGGCGTAGGTGCCGATCACCCCGTCCGGCGTCACGCGGCGCACGCAGTGGTTGCCGGTATCGGCAATGAAGACGGCATTGCCCGGCCCCGCGATGGCCGCCTCTGGAAACAGCAACTGGGCCGCGGTGGCCGGACCGCCATCTCCGCTGGCGTGGCCCTTACCGGCGATGGTTTCCAATCGCCCGCCGGTGGCGTCGGAGGTATTGAGCACGCGGCGAATACGATGATTCGCGCGATCGACAAAGTTCAGGTTGTTCCGTGCATCGATCACGATCGACGACGGCGATTGCAGCCGCGCCAGAACCGCCGCCTGGCCGTCTCCGGAGAAGCCCACTTCGCCGCTGCCCACGATCGTCGAAATCAGGCCCGTCCGCGACGCAATGCGCCGCAGCCGATTCCCTTCGCCGTCGGCGATCAGCAGGTCGCCGGCCGGGTCCGCCGCCAAACCGACGGCGTCCACCAACGCCGTCAAAGCCGGGCCGCCGTCGCCATTGCCAACGTTCACTTCGGCGCCCTTCCCGGCATAGGTCTGGATGGTCCCGTTAGGCAGAATCCGCCGGATCAGCCGGTTGCCACTATCGGTGAAGTAAAGCGCGTTGTCGACGCCCAGCGCGATGGCTTTCGGTTGGGTCATCCGCGCGACCAAGGCACTGGTATCGTCCCCGAAGAAACCCGGGGAGCCGTTCCCGGCAATCGTCGTCACCTGTCCGCCCGCGATGCGCCGCAGTCGGTGATTGCCGCTGTCGGTTACCACCAGGTTGTTCGCCGCATCGAGCGCAATGCCGTAAGGCGAACTGAATCGTGCCTGCCCCACCGCGCCATCGCCGAAGCCCGCCGTGCCGCCGGCCACCGTCCGGATCACTCCCGTGCTCAACGTCACGGCCCGGATGGCGTGGTTGCCGGAGTCGACCAGGTAGAGCACTCCCGCCGCAGCATCGAGCGCCAGCGTCGTAGGGGCGTTCAACTGGGCTAAGGCGCCGGGGCCGTTGTCGCCGGAGTAGCCCGAGGTGCCGTTGCCGGCGATGGTGGTGATGATGCCGCCGGTGGAAAAGCGCCTGACGCGATGCTGCCCGCTATCGGTGAAGTAGTGGTTGCCATTGGCGTCGCTCAGCATGAACTCCGGGTTCAGCAGCAGCGCCTCCGTCGCCGGCCCTCCGTCTCCCGAAGGCCTTGAACCGGCCAAAGTGGAAATCGAATAGTAGGGAGGTGCGTAAGTCTGGGCGACCAGTGCCGCCGGAACGATCGTGAGCAGAAGTGTTAACAGGCGCATCAAACCAGCAGTATACGGGATCGACGCGCCCGAAAAAGTAAACTACGCCCTAAGGCAGAGGATACTTCTGATATTCCTTCGCCCCGCCCTTGTCGTCAAAGAGGTACACCCAATAGGTGTCCTTCCGCGGGCCCTGCTCCATGCCCGGCGACCCCAGCGGCATCCCCGGCACCGAGATCCCCTTGGCCTTCGGCTTCTCTTTAAGGAGTCGCTGCACCTGGGCGGCCGGCACATGCCCCTCAATTGCATAGCCGCCAATCACGCCCGTATGGCAGGAGGCCAGGTTTTCCGGTACGCCAAACTGCTTGCGGATCTCGGCCGTACCTTCCACTTCCTTCACCACTACGGTGAAGCCGTTGGCGCGCAGATGGTCCACCCATTTGGCGCAGCAGCCGCAGGTCTTCGTCTTGTAGACGGTCATCGGCTCGGCGGCCGCCACTCCGCCAGCCAGCAGCGCTAGCCCAGCGGCAATCGAAAGAACGCCTTTGGTAATCATTTGTAAATAACTCCTCTTCCAGCTTAACCGGTTCTGTGCCCACACAAAACCTTTACACTCATATGATTCGATAAAGGCATGAAGCGTTCCATTTTCGCCCTTCTCAGTTTCACCGCCGCGCTCGCTCAGCTGCCGGCGCAACCCCCAATGCAGTCCGGTGACGGAGTTTGGCTCCGTGACGCGCTCTTCGGCGAGCGCGACACCTTCGACGCCTGCCTGGCTCACCAGCCCGGGCAAGGGCAATATCACAACCACGTGCAGCCGGTTTGCCTGCGAGCGCAACTGGACGACAACCTGGAGTTAGTCGGCAATGGCCGCACTGGTGCCATGTATCGCGAAAAGAGCGCCGGCTGGAAGCACTCGCCGATCCTCGGTTGGGCGGCCGACGGGTTCCCGATCTATGGCCCCTATGGATTTACCGACGTGCGCAATCCGGCCAGCGCGATCAAGCGCATGAAATCGGGCTACCGCCGTCGCAATCTTACCCGCCGGGAATCGCTACCGGATTGGGCCGTGCTCTACCATCCGGGCGTGCCACAGCAGTTACCTGCCGCACAACAAGGTCCGCCGGTGAATGACCGATTTCCCGTCGGCCGTTATATTGAGGACAACGAGTATATTGCCGGCCTCGGCGACTTGGATCAATACAATGGCCGCACTGCCGTGACGCCCGAATATCCTAACGGTACTTACGCCTATTTTATTACTCTGAATGACGACGGCTCGCCCGCTTTCCCTTACATTATTGGATTGCAGTATTACGGCACCGTTGCCCGTGGCCAAGCCATGGTGCCGGCCGACGCCCAAGATTATTTCACCAGCGGTCAGGCTGCGGCGATGCCTCCGGCCGGCGATGTCCTCTTGCGGTCCTGGCTGACGCAAAACTCCCAATCCTTGGCCCGGGCGATTGTCGGTTGGGACCCTGCGGCCGGTCCGCAAACCACTTGGCCCGGCACCCAGCCCGCGGGAGCGCGCGCGCCGGGCGGCGGAGTAACGACCCCCGCGAATGCCGATGTCCAGCGCATCCGTACGACGAGCACGAATATTTATATCAATTCGAATAACTTGCCTAGTTACGTTATCGGGCCCTGGTTTGCCGGCGGCATGAACGGCGGGGTATTTATGAACTTTGCCGCTTCGATTAATGTGCTGGCCGAAGTGCCCCGTTTACCTTCTTCCGCGACGACCAAGACCAATACCGGTCTGGGTGCGATCGGCATCTGGGTAAACGGCGTGGTGGTGTTTAATGGCGCGGACGGCGCTTCTTATCGCAACGCCAGTAACGACGACGCCGGCGGCGGCATCGTCCAGCCGAACGCGATCCATTGGTCCTCAGCTTCCCTGGAAGGTGGCCCCCTCACTCCGGGCGCCTTAGTTACCGCCTTTGCCCAGTTTGAGGCCCGGCTCGCCACATCCACGCAGCAAGCCGCGAGCGCGGCTTGGCCAGTGACTTTGGGCGGCGCCACGGTGACGGTGGTAGATTCTTCCGGCGCCAGTTTGCCGGCCACCATCAGCTACGCCTCGCCCTTGCAGCTCAACTATCGTCTGCCGGAGAATACCGCTCCGGGCCTGGCCACGGTGCGTATTGCCGCCGGCGGAGTTACGGTAACCGGAGCCGTGAATATCGTCGCGACTTATCCGGGTTTATTCAAGACCAATCTCGAAGGCCGCGCCGCCGCGCAACTCGCCAAAGTCGTCAACGGACAAGTGACTTACGAGAGCATTGCCGGTCCCATTAGTTTAGGCTCGCCTTCGGAGCAGGCCACGCTGGTTCTTTACGGCACCGGCTTCAATGGCGCGAAAGACGTTACGGCTTCCATCGGCGGAATAACGGTGCCGGTAGCCTACGCCGGCCCGCAAGGCACTTACTCCGGGCTCGACCAAATCAACTTACCGCTTCCCGCCACGCTCGCCGGGCGCGGCCAAGTGGACATTGTAATTACCGCGGGCGGCAAGCGTTCGAACCCGGTGAATCTTGTAGTCCGATGATCGCTACGCTGACTCTGATCCTGCTGACTGGGCCGTTAGCTGCGCAACCGGTGCAGTCCGTCTGGATACGCAGCCAACAGCCGCCGGCAGAGTTAGCGATCTTCAACCGCACCCGGCCCGACGTGCATTCGGTCGAAGTGGGGCCGGATGCGACCGTGGTTCGCTCAGCCGGATTCTCTCTGGCGAACCTGGGTTTGCTCGCCGCGCCTCCCTCGTCGCGGCCGATGAGGGAATTTGCCTTTCGGATTCCACTTGCGCCACGACCCGCTTCCGGCGCCCATGCGCATGTGCCGGCCGACTATGCCGGGGTATTCGTAAATGGCGTTCCTATTTACAATCACTTCGAGGCGGCCTCCTATCGCGGCCAGAATTTATGGCATTACGACTTAGTCGCGCGCAATGATAATGGCCAATCCACCGTGGCCGGATTCGCCCGCCCGGAACTTACTCATCCTAGCCAGCCAGGCTTACTCGAACGACTCGCGGCCTGCACCGGGAAGC
>JBBQQS010000152.1:0-10331 GCA_038215525.1 Bryobacterales bacterium | reverse complement strand
GGATCAGTACATGCACTTCAGCACCAGCTTAGCGCTATGGACGGCTGAGGCAGAGCTGCAGGCTAGCGCCCTCAAGCAAGTCGAGCAGCGCCGCCGGGGCGTTCCGTATCGCCAACCGCCGTGATTGCTGCCGGCCCACTCCACCAACTGGCGCATTGGCGGCGGAACCTGCTGCCCCAAGCAAAGCGGAACTGCTCGGCAGCTTCAATCGAATGCGCCGCGCGGAAGATAGATATCGTCGATCGCCGACCGGTCGGCCCCTTTCGGCGAGCCCCAAGAGATCCGCCTCCAGCACCTCGAGCCCTCGAAGCTCTCTTGAGGAACGTCTGTTGAAACTGTTCTAGTGGGATAGCCATGTTTCGCTTACGGCATCAACTTCTTCGCCACCGCCACCAACTGCGTCGGTTCGAACGGTTTCGTCAGCCAGCCCGTGGCTCCGGCTTGCTTGCCCGCTTGCTTTTTCTCCACGGCCGATTCGGTGGTCAGCATCAGGATCGGCGTGAATTTGTAAGGCTCCAGCTTCCGCAGCGCTTGAATCAGCCCCACGCCGTCCAACCGGGGCATGTTCAGATCGGTAATCACCATGCCGAACCGTTTCTTCTGTGCGACTTCGAGCGCCTCTTGTCCGGCACTGCAAACTTGCACGTCGAAACCTGCCTCCTCCAGCGTGAAAGAGACCATTTGTCGCATCATCGTCGAGTCATCGACTCACAGAATAGTTGACATTGAATGCTGGGCCTTCCGGCGGGGGCGCACTCAGCGGCTACCCCACTGGAGGGACTCTTCGGCTCAATCCCGGGTCCTTGAACGAAAAGTACTAGAGAATTTGCTCCGTCGCCCGGCGAGAGGAGGTAGCTATCTACAACGGACAGCGATAGGCCGACAGGAGCGCCTTCCCGATTTCCTGACCCTGCTCCCGCCGGCATCCCTTCGTCGCCAGCATGGCTCGATGCTCCGGCTCTTCCTGCCTCACCTCCCCGAATTCCCCTTGCCGTAGGTGTAGAAACCAGATCCGCCGCGCCGTACCTCTGACCAGCACTTGCTCGAACTCCTTACGGAAGAACTCGTCGTCGTTGTAGGCCCGGTAGGCATCGAGATTCCGCGGGCAACAGCCGACGCCGGTCTGCCCGATGATCACGTCCGCCGGTGCGAAACCGCTTAGCCGCGCATAGAGTTTGTACTCCTCCTGGGCGTTGCCGTGCACGAAGAGGACATCGGCTTGGCGGTCCATGTGCGCGCTGAGATAGGCCACGGCCGGTTCGACGCTGCCGCTTTGCCGCACCGACCAAAGCTCCGGTCTGGTGGCGGCCAACAGGCCCGCTGCCATGGCTCCAGCCAGCACCATTGGCCCCACCCAGCTTGGCAATCTGAAGTCCAAGCCCAGGCCATGCAGCAGCAACACGCAGGGAAATAGGAACGAGCTCAGGCGTGCCTCGCACAGCGGGTATTGGCCGGCGAAATTCGCCGCCAAGGCCACCGCAATCGGCGTCAGCGCCAATAGCGCCGCCCCCCGGCGTTGGCTTTGCAGGATTCCCCGTACCGCCAACAGCAGAAGCACCCAGTTCCACGGCGCGGCCAGCCCTTCTCGGAAGTTGGACACGAAGATCGTCTTCAGGTTGAGCGAAGCGACCCGCAAATAGCTGGATGGATCTTCGGGATGGGGGAAGCAAGTGCCCCAAAAGCTGAACAACGCTGGCGACCGGTTCGGCCAATAGAACGCCCACACCAACAAGGCGGCCATCGCGCCGGTGCCTAGAATCCAGACCGCGGCGGTTTGCCAGCGGGGACGCTTGCTGATCAGTGCCGCCGGCAAAAACGCCAGAATCCCGGGGCTAAAGGCGAAGGCTGCGGACAGGGCCACCGGCGGTCCCCAGACTTCCATGCGTTTCGGCAGTCGCAAGATGAACGCGAGCAGCAGGGCCGCCACCAGAAACTCGCCGCTGTATTGCTTCGCTTCCTTGGCAAACGCGACCTGGGGGCCGGACAGTGCGGCCAGCAGGCCCATCCAGAGTCCGCGCGAGGGGGAGAGTTCGCGCCAGCCGATCCAGGTGAGCACCGCGACCCCTGCCAGTCCCATGGCGAATGCCAACAGATGCATGGCCAGGTTCGAGCTTCCGGCAATCAACATCGCGCGCGCCAAAAGCAAGAACGCCGGCGGCGTCGTTTGTGCCCAGGCGTCGTAGAAGAACATCTCCCGCAACGTAGGCGCATGCAGCGAATTGGCCACCCACGCTTCGTCGTAGCCCAGCGTATGGGAGAGCCCGTAGCAGCGCACGACGATGGCCACGACGGCCAGTAGCACCAGTCCCAGTTGGTTCAATCGCGCCATGCGCAGCCCGGCGCCCGTGCCAGCCAATCCATACCCGGGTCACCGATCGGCGCGCCGGGCGGCGCATCCGGTGCCGACATCATCTTCATGGTTTCCGCCGGCCGGGTCAGAAAGCGCTTAATATCGCCGGCCAGCAACCCATAGTGCGCCGCGTCGGCCACTGTGGTCTGCGTATCCGGCACTCGTTCCATCCGCTCCAGCTTGTAGGCCGCGATCGCGCGCACTTGCGGATGCGGCGAGCCTGTAGCCAGCCACATCACCCGGTCCACCAGCACCCGCTCCTCCGCCCGCCGCACCTCGGCTTCATAAGGCGTCGCTACCGGCGCGTCAAAGGTCGCTTTCGTCAAACGGTCGATCACTTCCTCAAGGCCAGGCAGGCTCGGGTCCACCGCATGCTGTGCCACCATGCGCGCCGCGCGATCCAGTTGCAGCACGAAGCCGATCGTGACGTCCGATGCTATCGTCGCGGGGCTCAAAGGATCGAAGCCGTCGCCCGTCGTTCGCGGAAACAATTCCCGATGCCGGCCAAAGCCAGGAGGCCGCGGCGGAATGGCTTCCAAAATCGCCTTCGGCACCGTCAGTTCGCTGGGCTTCAACGTCGCCGCCAATGCGTCCAAGGCCTTCCGCTGATTCGCTGCCGTTTCCCACTTCACTGCTTTGCGCCCGTCGCCCCGCATGGCGTAGATGTAGTCGAGCCCAGCCACCATCGACGCGGCTGACTCCACCGTATAGCGGTGATACATGTAAATGGGCACCAGCGGCTCCTCGATCATCGCCATTGGCATGCCATTGCGAATCGTGGCCTCGCCCATCCGGTTCAGCGCCGCGCGCCGCACCCGCATAATCCGGTTCAATTCATCGGCTTGATTTACGCCGTTCGACCATTGATCGACCCTCGGATTGCTATCCGTATCCTGATTTGTCATATAGCGCAGATCTTTGGCCCAGGCGTCGTCAATCATCCGGCGTAAAGCCGCCACTTCGTCACCGGCCGGTAACGGCCGATAACCATAGTTAATGGCTACTTTGTCCCATTCACCGATCTTCTCCGGGTAAGCTTCGGATAAGTCAATATACCCGTCCACCGTCAGCTTTTCGAGTGGATGCGGATAATCCATCACCGAAATCCAGCCCGCGCTGCTGTCGTAGTAATTGTGGCCTAGGCCTAGCGTATGTCCCACTTCGTGCGCCGCTAATTGGCGAATTCTCTTTAAGGCGGTGCGATAGAGAATATCGGGCTTTTCATCGCCCCGCGCATAAGGGGACAACAATCCTTCAAAGATCAGGTAATCTTGCCGGTCACGCAGCGAGCCCAAAGTTACGGTGCCTTTGATAATCTCGCCCGTGCGCGGATCCGAAATCGACCCACCCGTGCTCCAGCCGCGCGTCGACCGGTGCACCCAATTGATCATGTTGTAGCGAATATCCATCGGGTCCGCGCCTGGCGGCAATAGGGCGACCTTGAAGGCATTGCGGAAACCCGCCGCTTCAAAGGCCTGGCTCCACCAACTCGCGCCTTCGAGCAACGCCTTCCGGATATCTTCGGGCGCGCCCGGATCCACCCAATACTCTATCGGCTTTACTGGCTTACTCACCGCCGCCGTGGGGTCTTTCTTCTCCAGCCGATGACGGCGGATATAGCGCTTCATCATCGGCTCGCCAATCGGCGTGCTGTAATCCGCGTAAGCTAACCGGCCGTAACCTCCGCGCGGATCGTCCTCGCGCGGACGGTAGTTATTGTCCGGTAACTCGACTAACGAATAATGCTCCCGTAGAGTGACTGAGTCCGGCGACGGTGTTACACTCGCCACCGTGCCGCTGAATAAGTTTCCGCCGAATCCGCCGCCGCCCCGGCCGCCCGTAACTCCGATCTGCGGCGGACCCTGCGCCGGGCCAAATCCACCTCCGCGTCCACCGGCCGGATCACTGGCAAACGTCAGCATCACTTCAATCTCTGTATTCTTCGGAAACGCCTTCGTTCGCGGGATATGAAAGGCACTCCGTGTCTGGTCCACTCGATAAGGCCCTGGCCGCAACGCCGCCGCCGCGCCAAAGCCATCGCGCAAAAAGAACGGCGTCGCATCCACCAGCACATGCCCATTGCTCTCGGCCGCTACCGTAAATCCCCACAGGACTGACTTGGCAAAAGAATCGGCCACCGACAGTCGCTCCGCTTCGTTCGCACTGCTCGACCGGAAGCTTTGGTTCGGCTGCACCAGCATCACCTTCTGCCCCACGCGTTCAAAGCTCACCAGCCGACCCTGGCCGCCCATCCCCCGGTCGAGCCCGATATCGTTCGAACCCAACCCCGCCGCCAGCCCCGTCGCATACAGAAACGGTGTGTCGAAGCGCGGGATCTCGAGGTACAAGCTGCCGGCCTTCTCGTCCCAGTAGAGCGGGAAGTAGCCATCCAATTTAGTCAGACCTAAGGTACGTTCTTCAATCGAGGGCGTGCGCACCGGGCCCGGCGGGCGCTGCGCCAACAGCACACTGGCCGCCGCCATCATCAGCAAGGACTTTCGCAAGAGCATACGCCGTATTGTACGAAATGGTTCATCCTGGAAGGGTGCCCGCCCCCGTCTTCGATGCCATTTTTCGCTCCAACCTCGTCGAATTACTTGAGTGGCGTCGCGACGTCCGGCACTTCCGTCCCGACGCTGTCCCCGGCGAATTCGTTCAGCGTCTCCTCCGCCAAGCGATGCGCGCACCCTCGGTCGGCCTCTCGCAACCTTGGCGCTGGGTGCTGGTGGAAAGTGCCGCTCGCCGCGCCGCGGTGGAGGCGAACTTCAGCGCCGCCAATGCCGCCGCGGGTTCGCGTTACCAGGGCGAGCAAGCTTCGCTATACGCTTCCTTGAAGCTAGAAGGTCTCCGGCAAGCGCCCGTGCACCTCGCCGTCTTCGCCGACCCCGACACCGCCACTGGGCGCGGCCTTGGCCGCCAAACCATGCCCGGCACCCTTACCTGGTCCGTCGTCATGGCGATCCACACCCTCTGGCTCGCCGCCCGCGCCGAGGGCCTGGGTATGGGTTGGGTGTCGATCCTTGATCCGCAGTCCCTGAACCAACTACTCGACGTGCCCACCCACTGGACCCCCATTGCCTACCTCTGCCTCGGCTGGCCCGAACGCACTAGCGAAACGCCGCTCCTCGAAGAAGCCGGCTGGGAACAGCGCATCGCCGAAGGTTTGGTGCTTGAACGCTAGCCCATATCCGGTATCCTTGAATCGATGCAGGACTTCGAAAAGCTGGGCGTATTCTATCTGGGGCGCGAGACCAAAACGCCCGACAATCTGCTGCTCTACGATTCGAAGGACCTCGTCACCCACGCCGTCTGCGTCGGCATGACCGGCTCAGGTAAAACCGGTCTCTGCCTTAGCCTCCTTGAAGAAGCCGCCATTGATGGCATTCCCGCCCTCATGATCGATCCTAAGGGCGACCTCGGCAATCTGCTCCTCCAGTTCCCCAATCTGAGCGCCGACGAATTCTCCCCCTGGGTGAATGCGGAGGAGGCCAAACAGCAAGGCCTGTCCCGCCAAGTTTTTGCCCAACAACAGGCGGACCTCTGGAAGAACGGCTTGGCCAAGTGGGGACAATCCGGAGACCGCATCAAGAAACTGCTCGCCACCGTCGAGATGGCGATCTACACGCCGGGATCGAGCGCGGGCATCCCGCTCAGCATCGTCAAGTCCTTCGCCCCGCCCGACACTGACGACCGCGAAGCCATCCGCGATCGCGTCACCACCACCGCCACTGCCCTGCTTGGCTTACTCGAAATCGACGCCGACCCGGTAAAGAGCCGTGAGCACATTCTCCTCAGCCAAATCCTCGGCCGCGCATGGGCCGACGGTCGTAGCCTCGATCTCGCCGGGATCATCCACGATATCCAACAACCTGGCTTCCAGAAAATCGGGGTCATGGATCTCGAAAGTTTCTACCCCGCCAAAGAACGCTTCGAACTCGCCACCGCCCTTAATAATTTACTTGCCTCGCCCGGCTTCGAGGCCTGGATGGAAGGCGAGGCGCTCGATATCCAGAACTTACTCTACACGCCTCAGGGTAAGCCGCGCATGTCGGTGATTTCGATTGCCCATCTAAGCGACAGCGAGCGCATGTTCTTTGTTTCGCTCTTACTCAACGAGTTTCTCGCCTGGACCCGCAAGCAAGCCGGCACCACCAGCCTGCGCGCGATCTTGTATATGGACGAAATCTTCGGCTATTTCCCCCCGGTCGCCAATCCACCCTCGAAAAAGCCCTTACTTACTCTTTTGAAGCAAGCCCGGGCTTACGGCGTCGGCGTCGTCTTGGCCACGCAAAATCCCGTCGATCTCGATTACAAAGGCCTCGGCAATACCGGCACCTGGTTCATCGGCCGTTTGCAGACCGAGCGCGACAAAAACCGTCTTCTTGAGGGCCTCGAAAGTGCCTCGGTCGAAGGCGGTAAAGGCTTTGATCGTGCCGGCATGGACCAGTTATTGTCCAGCCTCGGCAAGCGCGTATTCTTGATGAATAACGTGCATGAGACGACACCCGTGGTTTTTGAAAGCCGCTGGGCCCTCAGTTACTTGTGCGGCCCCCTGACGCGGACCCAAATCCAGTCCTTGATGAAAGATCGGAAGGCCGCGGCGCCCGTTGTGGCCGCCACTAAGAGTGCCCCCGCCAGTGGCACCCGCCCCGTATTGCCCCCAGAAATCCCCCAGTACTTTATGCCGGTGGCGAGTAACGATCCCAGTTATCACCCACGGCTCTTCGGCTCCGCCAGCGTTCGCTTTAGCGATAAGCGCTTGGAAGACGACTACCTGCGCGAAGTATCTTACCTGGTTCCCATTGATGAAGACGCCAATCCCGTCAATTGGGAAAATTCCTACTTAGTCGACACAGGCCCTGACGAATTGGAATCCGCGCCCGCGGAGGCCGGCACTTTCGGCGATTTACCGTCTGCCGCGGGAGTGATCAGGAATTACGCCAAATGGCAAAAGGACTTCACCAACTGGCTCTTCGGCGCCGAGCAACTTACCCTCTATCTCAGTACCACGTCCGGTGCCGTCTCGGAGCCCGGCGAAGCCGAAGCGAAATTCCGCATTCGTATCGGACAAACCCTGCGCGAAAGCCGGGACGCCGAAGTGGAAGCGATTCGCGGGAAATACGCGGCTAAGTGCCAGAGCCTGAATGACCGCCTGCTGCGCGCCCAACAAGCTCAGGCCCGGGAGAAAGAACAATCCCAAGGCCAATGGCTCGGCACTGCGGTCACCATCGGCTCTAGCGTCTTCGGCGCCCTCTTCGGAGGAGGTCGCCGGTCGACCACGGAGAAGGCCGTGGCCGCGGCCGGCAAGGCCATCGGCAGTATTAGTCGCGCCCGCAAGGAATCCGGCGATGTCGACCGCGCGGAAGACACGGTGGAAAGCGTCAACGAACGCATCAAAGAGCTGGAGGCAGAAGTGCAAAGCCAGATCGATCAAATTCCGGCCACTGGCCAAGCCGAGGTCCTCGAAACGATCGACCTGAAGGCCAAAAAAACCGGCATTACCCTCAAGTTAGTCGCCCTGGTATGGAGCCCTGAATGAGACGGCGTGAATTATTCTTTGCCCCTGCACTTCTCCTGGGCGCGGATCGTCCGCTTCTGGAGCAGGGAATTCAAATTGGCGACGTCACCGGCGGTCGGGCGACTATCTGGACGCGCTCGAATTCTCCGGGAAAGATGGCGGTAAGTTGGCAGACCAGCGAACGTGGCCCTATCCACCGAGTTCCTGGCCCTCTAGTAACTCCCGCCAGCGACTACACCGGCCGTATTGATCTATCGGGCTTGCCGGCCGGGCAGACGATTCTTCTGAGAGTACAGGTGGAGGATAGCGAACCCATCGTTGGTCAATTCCGCACTCCCGGCGAGTCTGATCGCCTGCGTTTCACTTGGGGCGGCGATACTGTTGGCCAAGGGTGGGGCATTAGTGAAGAATTCGGTGGCATGAAAATCTATGAGAGCATGCGCCAACGCCAGCCGGACTTCTTTATCCACAGTGGTGATACGATTTACGCCGACGGCCCCGTGCCCCGCGAGATGAAGCTGAAGGACGGCCGAATCTGGCGCAACCTCGTGACAGAGGAGAAAAGCAAGGTCGCCGAAACCCTCAACGAGTTCCGCGGCGCCTATCGTTACAACTTACTCGATCAACACCTCCGCCGCTTCAACGCCGAGGTGCCCCAACTGTGGCAATGGGACGACCACGAGGTGATGAATAACTGGTCGCCGAGCAAGGACCTCTACGATAACCCACAATACAAAGAGAAGCGCGTGCCGATCCTCGTCGAGCGCGGCAAGCAAGCTTTCTTGGAATATAGCCCGATGCGCTTTAGCCGGGACGAAACTGGCCGGGTCTACCGCAAAATCTCTCACGGCCCGCTGGTAGACGTCTTCTTACTCGACATGCGCAGCTACCGCGGACCCAACACCGCCAACTTACAAGCGCAAGAGTCACCCGATACAAGTTACTTGGGTGCGGCGCAGCGGCGCTGGTTGAAAGCCGGGTTGAAGTCGTCAAAGGCGATGTTCAAGATCATCGCCGCCGACATGCCGATCGGGCTGAACGTGGGCGACGGCAAGGATGGCGACCTTTCCCGCTGGGAAGCGTCGGCGAACGGCAGTCCGGGCGCGCCCAAGGGCAGGGAACTCGAAATCGCTGACTTACTTCGCTTTATGAAACAAGCCAAGATTCGCAATACGGTTTGGCTCACCGCCGATGTTCACTATTGTTCCGCCAACGAGTATCGCCCCGTCACTGGCGGTTTTCAGGACTTTGACCCTTTCTGGGAATTCGTCGGCGGCCCGCTCAATGCCGGCTCCTTCGGGCCTGCCGAACTCGACGCCACTTTTGGCCCTCGCGTCGATTTCTATAAATGCCCGCCAAAGGAACTGATGGCTTGCGGGCCCGCGGACGGCTATCAATTCTTCGGGGAGATCAACGTCGACGGCGCAGCGCGTACCTTAGCCGTGGACTTCCGGGACTTGAACGGTACGAGCATTTATCATAAAGTACTAATGGCAGTTTAAGATGCGGCTGATTCTAACATTCGCGATCGCTTGGAGCCTATGGGCGGCGGAGGACGTAGAGTTCTTCGAACGCAAGGTGCGGCCCATCCTAGTAACGAAGTGCCAGAGCTGTCACGGACCCGAAAAGCAATTCGCCGCCCTACGCTTGGATGGCCGGGACGCGATTCTGAAAGGCGGCCTGAATGGTCCGGCAGCCGTGCCCGGCCAGCCCGACTCCAGCTTATTGATCCGTGCCGTCAAACATCTGGGTCCCAAGATGCCGATGGGCAGTAAGTTGGCTGACCATGAAATTGCTGCGCTTGAAGAGTGGGTCCGCTCTGGAATGGCGTGGCCCTTGGGCGGGAAACCGGCGGCGGCCGGATTTTATGAGAAATTACTGAAGGAGCACTGGGCCTACCAGCCTGTCCGCCGTCCCGCCGTGCCCGCCGGAATCTCCGCGAATCCGATCGACCGTTTCTTGCATGCTTCTCTCAAAACCGCCGGATTGACGATGGCGCCAGTTGCCGAGAAGCGTGTCCTCGCCCGTCGCGCCGCCTACGTGGTTACCGGCCTTCCCCCGTCCGCCGATGCGCTGGAGCATTTTCTCAACGATACTCGTAAGAACTCCTACGAAACCTTCATCGACCAACTGCTCGCCTCGCCTCGTTACGGAGAGCGCTGGGCCCGGCACTGGATGGATGTCGTTCGCTACGCTGAAACCTACGGCTACGAATGGAACTACGAAATTCAGGGCGCTTGGCGTTACCGTGACTATCTGATCCGCGCCTTCAATTCGGACCTGCCTTATAACCAATTTGTCCGCGAACACGTGGCCGGTGACTTACTGCCGAGTCCGAGGACCTTCGATGGTAAGAACGAATCAGTCCTGGCCACGGCGTTTTACCGGCTGGGCGAAATGGGCCACGATAACTGTGACCAATTTCGGGAGCTACGAACCGACGTAGTGGATAACCAGATCGAC